>NZ_JBDFPP010000029.1:0-54394 GCF_039672635.1 Pseudomonas sp. P39-UII1 | reverse complement strand
TTGCGCGGCGATGCGCAAGCTGCTGCACCTGGTTTACGGGGTGGTGAAGTCGGGGATACCGTTTGACCCCAAAATCGCTCTTGCAGGGTGAGGGTCAAGACGGTATCTACATTTGTTGCAACGTGCCGTTCCAGTCAGGCCATGGTTGGTCGCCTTGGCGCATGGCTGAGGGCTGGTGGGGCGCCGGCAGCGCCAACGGAAAAATCGCGTCATGCCAACAAGGCTGGCAACTATGGCCTCATAGGCCATGGCACGTTGCAACAAATGTAGGAGCGGGCTTGCCCGCGATGCGCCGCGCGGGCGGCGCTCGATCTCCGACGCCCCGCAGAAATCAAGGCAGGCGCCTGTCAATCTCAACACGGCCTCAGACCGGGCCGATTCTGTTCCCGGTGTTATCCGAGGCGCATGCCTTAAGCTTTGCAGCGTTGCGCAAATCGAGCGCCGCCCGCGCGGCGCATCGCGGATGAATCCGCTCCTACGGTTTATTGCAACGTGCCGCAGTCTGACAGGCCATGGGTGTCCGCATCGAGACCTCATTGCTGTTGCGACTGGCTCAGGTACTTGTCCACCCCAGCCTTGCCCTCCCCCGAATCCCCCGCCACTTGCCACAAGCGCCGCTCTATGCCTTGGGCCAGCAAATGCCCCACCGCCGCCTCGATCGCCGACAGCACACACAACTGCGCCGGCTCGTTGGTGGTGTACCCGACCTCCGCCTCCAGCAGCTTCTTGAACTCGATGAACTTGAACACCCCGGCGCTACGCCCCACCGAATAGATGGTCTTGCTGGTCATCACGTTGGCCAGCACCTGCCCGGTGCGTACATCCACCGCGCGCAGGTTGACCGTCACCTGGTCCACCCGGTATTCGCGGGAGATGTCGATCCCTAAGTAGCGCGCACCTTCCCCGCCGCTGCGCACGTTGGTGTCGTAGGCGATGATGCCGCCTTCGAGCATCAGGTTGGCGGCCTGCAGGGGGGGCAGCTCGGCCATGATGTTTTCCGCCACGTCGGGCTTTTTCTGCGAGGCGCGGATGATCTTGCGTTCGGTCAGCAGGTTCTGCAGGCCTTCGCGCTCCAGCACCACGAACCAGCCGCTGGCACTCAGGGCATCCATCAGCATGCTCGCGGCACCTTGGGTGACGCTGGTGGAGAACGAGCTGGCCGGGGTGGGTTTGTATTGGCCCGTCTGGTCGCGGAAGCCGTAGACCACCGCCATCAGCCGGCCTCTGGGGCGCGGCATGTTGATCAGGTCGTAGTAGGTCGAGGCGCGCGGGGTCAGGGTCGGGGTTTCCGAGTCCTGTTCGGCCGACATCGGTTCGCGCAGGCTGCAACCCTGAAGGCCTTGCAGCGCGGCGAGGATCAGCAAAGTGCTCAACAGACGTTTCATGGTGTTCTCTCCCCAACTAAAAGCCCTTCCCTCTCAGGGGTTCAGGCCGCTGACCTCGATGATCGAAATTTCTCCCGTGGCGCGGTCGGTGACCTTGATGCTCAGGGCACCAGAGTCGTCGAGCACATCGATCAGGAAAGCGTCGGTGGCCATGCTGCCGGTCTGGCCGTTGCTGATGTTGTCCAGCAGCTGCGACAACATGCGCGACTCCAACTGGTTGCTGAAGCGCTCCAGGGCCGAGGTACCGCCAAAGGCGGAGGTGCGGTCCTTGAGGTCGGGGTCGTCGTAGTCGTTCTGTGCCTGGGCGTTGTTCAGCAGCCAGGTGCCGTTGAGCGGGTTGCCGCCGAAGGCCGGGTTGACCGGGGTGTACACCAGCTCCGTGGCCTGGGCGGCGAAGGCGCTGGCCAGCAGGCTGGCTGCGATGCAGTGCGCAATGCGAGTGTTCATAACTCATCCCTCTCCAGATCAGTGGTGTCCTGGAGCAGGCGTTGCAGCTTGCGCTGGATCACCTCCTGCTTCACCAGGTCGGCGGCCGCGACGGCCTCTTCTTTCAATTGGGTGACGTTGGGCGGCAGAAACCGCCGGTACAGCACGTCGCGCTCGAATTCCACCGTCACCAGGCTGCCCCAGCGGGCATCCGGGCGTTCGCGCACCACCAGGTTGAAATCCAGGCGGCTGGTGGCGCGCAGGCGGTCGGCGAAGTAGTAGTAAAAGTCGTGGCCGATGTGCGAGATGGTGTTGTCGACGATAAAACCCTTCATCTCGTCCTCGGCTTCGGCCCGGGCCACACCGGACACCCCGGCGGCCAGCAGCAGGCCAAGGCTCAGGCAAAACACATTGAGGCCTTTCATGGCGTGTCTCCCGAACCCGCGCTATGGGTTTGCGCGCCGCTGGCGCTTTCGTTGAAGGCTTGTTCGGCGACGAACTGCCAGTCGCTGTAGTGCTCCAGGCCTTCAAAGCCCGACCACTGGGTGTCGAAGCCGCTGCGCTTGAACGGGGTCGCGTCTGAGCGGCTGTGCACGCCGGTGATACGCCCATCGACCGAACGCAGCAGGCCCCATTCGTCACTGCCGGTGATCGGGTCCGGGTACAGCCGGCGGATGTGATGCCGGGCCTCGGGGAAGCGGTTGTCGTCAAGCAGGTCGGCCAGCGCCTGCGGGTACTGGGCCAGGCCCGGCGAGGCGCGGTAGTAGCTGCGCAGGGCCTGGGCATACTGGCTGCCCACCCACAGCAACTGGCGTTCGTTAGCGCGCTGGGCAGCGCTCGACCACACCGTGCCAGTGGCCGCCAGGGCCACGCTGCTGACCGCAATCAGCAACAGCACGCCCAGGTAGGTGAAGCCGGTGCAGGCCTTACCACTCAGCGAAGAGGCTGCCATCACGTGCCCTCCCTGTTGCACCGCTCTTGATATCGGCCACACCGCCCGCCACGCCTTCCGGCGGTGGCACCAGCTGCCAGGCATCGCTGCGTTCGGTGATCGGGTCCACTGGGGTGTTGCGCAGGTAACGCAGCTCGACCAGTTGCTCCAGCGAATCGGGGTAGTGCCCGGTGTCGCCGTAGAAGTGATCGAGCGATTCGCGCAGCACCGCCAGGCTCTGGCGCAGGCTGGCCTCGCGGGCGCTCTCCAGGCTGTTGAAGTAGCGCGGCATGGCGATGGTCATCAGCGTGGCGATGATCGCCATCACCACCAGCAGTTCGATCAGGGTGAAGCCTTGGCTGCGTTTCATGGCCGTCACCATTGCCCGTAGGGAATATTGTTGAGCCCTTTGCCGCGGGCTTTGGAGTACACGTCGAAGACGTCCTGGCCCTCACGCGGGTTGTCCGGGCTGCTGTCATAGGCGCGTACGCCCCAGCCACCGCCGTCTTCGCCCTTGGCCGCCAGCAGCGGGTCGTGCGGGATGCGCCGCAGGAAGTAGAACTTGGCGCCTTTGGCGCTGCGCACATCGCGCACGCCATCGACCAGCACCTGCAAGTTTGGCGGGTAGCCGCTGGCGTCCAGGCGTTTTTCGATGAAGCCTGCGTCGAAGGCGCGCTTGTAGGCGTCGATTGCATCGCGGATCTGGTACAGCGCCTCACGCAGTTGCTGCTCCTTGCCGCGGCGCACCACCGTTTCGGTCAGCGGTGCGGCCATGCTGGCGAGCAGCCCGAGCAGTGCCAGGGTCAGCACTACCTCGATCAGGCTGAAGCCTTGCTGGCGGCGTTTCATGGACGTGGGCTCCGGGTTGCCGGCACCACCGCCATCTGGCTTTCGACCACCGGTGCCTCACCCGGCTCGGCGTTGGGCGTGTCGGCCGGCAACGCACCGGCCGGCAGCGGCTGGGCCAGCTGGCGCACCTGCAGGCTCGATTCGGTGCCGGTGGCGAACTCCATGTCCGATGGGCTTTGGTACGGCAGGTTGCGCACAATGCGTGGGGTGATGGCCAGCACCAGCTCGGACTTGCTCATGTCGTCGCGGTTGCTGCCAAACAGCCGGCCCAGGCCCGGGATGTCGCCAAGGCCTGGGATCTTGTTGCCGCTGGAGGTCTTGTCGTTGCGCACCAGGCCTGCCAACACCTGGGTTTCGCCGTCATGCAGGCGCAGGCTGGTCTGGGCGTTGCGGGTGTCGACCTGGACCGGAATGGTGCCCTGGCGGGTCGGCTCCAGCGGGGTGGCGTTGCTGACTTCCAGCGCCACCTTGATCGCCACTTCGTTGTTCAGGTGCACGGTGGGCTGCACTTCAAGCTTCAAGCCGACGTCCAGGTAGGTGACGCTTTCGGTGATCACCGGGCCTTGGGTCGAAGGCACCGAGGTGGCGCTGATGATCGGCACGCGCTGGCCGATGTGGATGCGCGCCTGCTCACGGTTGCTGACGCGGATCACCGGGCTGGCCAGGGTGTTGATGTCCTTGTCCTGCGCGTTGATCTTGGCCTGCGGCGCCGGGGAGATGCTGATGCGGCCGGAATTGATACCGCGCAGCTGGTCGAGCACGCTGACCGGGTTGCCGTCGTCGCTCAGCACGCCGAAGGTGTTGGGCCATTGCAGGCCGAGGTCGAGGATGCGCGAGCGGGCCACTTCCATGACCTCCACTTCCAGCACCACCTCGGGGTTGGACTGGTCCTGGGACTGCAGCAGCTTCTCGGCCATGCGCACGGCATCCGGGGTGTCGCGCATGGTCAGGGTGTTGAGGCGCTCGTCGACGAACACGTCGCGGGTCTTGAGCATGGTCTTGACCATGTTCAGCGCTGTGTTGGCGTCGATGCTGGTCAGGTAGAAGGTGCGCATGACCAGTTCCTGGTAGTCCTTGGTCTTCTGCGGCGAGTCGGGGTAGATCAGCAGGGTGTTGTCGTTGACGATCTTCTGGTGCAGCTGGTTCTGCTCCAGCAGCAGCGCCACGGCATCTTCGATGCGCACATCACGCACGAAGAGGGTGGCTTTCATGTCCGGGCGCAGGTCTTTGTCGAAGATGAAGTTGATGCCCGCCACCTGCGACAGCACTTCGAAAATGGTCTTCACCGCGGCGTCGCGAAACTCCAAGGTGACCGGGCGCTCCAGCTTGCTGCGCAATTGCGGGAACGGCTGCGCGGTGCGCGCCTGGACGTTCTCGATGTCGCTGCGCAGCATGATGCCCTTCTGGTTTTGCGGGTCCAGGCGCAGCACTTCGCGCATGTAGCGCTCGGCGCCGAACAGGTCGCCCTGGCGCAGGGCGGCCTGGCCCAGCGCCACGCGGTCATCGAGGGTGCGCATCAGCTCGATCTGGCGGATACCTTCCTGGGCGCGGCGGTTGTTCGGCTCGAAGGTGAGCACGCGGCCATAGCCCATGCGGGCGCCGGCGAAGTCGTGGCGGGCACGGTCGCTGTCGGCCTGGGCAAGCAGCGCCTCGACCGCTTGCTGGCGGCCGTGGGCCAGGGCGATGTTCAGGTCGGTGTCACGCGGGTCTTCGCGCAGGGCCTCTTCCAGGCGCGCGATGCCGGCCTCGTACTGGCCTTCCTGCATCAGCTCCTGGCTATCCTTGCGCACCCCGCTCGAACCGCAGCCGGCAATGGCCACGCAGAGCGCCAGGAGCATGAACGGAGCAGGCTTGCACAACTTGGACGGCTTCATGGTGCGCTCCCGACAGACAGAGTCTGCGACTGATGCAAGGGCAGGTAGACCAGGTCCAGCTCGTTGGCCGAGACCCGGTCAAGGCGGTAGGTGTCTTCGATCACGTCGCCCTGGCGCACGACGTAGAGCTTTTCGCCGCTCTGCAGGAAGATCTGCAGGTCGTCGCGGTCGCCGATGCGGCCGATGAACTGGAAGGGCAGCGCCGGCGCCGTGGGGGCAGCCGCCACTACCGGCGTGGCGATTACAGGTTGTTCGGTGACCGTGGCCAGGGTTTGCGGGGTGGTCCATTGCTGGCGGGGGAAGAGGTCTCTGGAGGCCTGTTCCGGCCTCATCGCCGGCAAGCCGGCTCCCACAGAGGTCGGTGTTGTAGGCGCCGGCTTGCTGGCGATGGGGGCCACCTCACCGTCCTGGCCAAACCAGTGCCCCGGCGCCCAGGCCAATGCCCCGGCTACCCCCAGAAACCCGACCCACATCACTGCGCGCTGAGTGTTCATCACGACCTCGACAGGTAAAGGGTCATGCGCAGGCGGCCGTTGAGCTCGCTGTCGCCGATGCGTTTGCGTTGCAGCTCGAGGTCTTCCAGCACCAGGGTGGGCAGTTGCCCCAACAGCCCGCGCAGGAAGCCGCGGATCTGCGGGTAGCTGCCGCGTACCGGCAGGACGATCTGGTAGCGCGCCAGCTGGGTCTTCGGATCGACGCCCAGGGCGTACTCGCCACGCGCCAGGCTGATGTGCTCGGCGCTGGCCAGGTGGTACAGGCGCTCGATCAGCTCGCTGGCCTCGGGTTGCCCCGGCAGCTGCTGACGCAGGGTGTCCAGCGCTTGCTGCTCGGGCTTGACGGCAATCTTCAGTTCGCCGCGCTTGACCCGCTCGACCTGGGCGCTGGCATCGGCCTCGGTGGCGCGCAGTTCGCGCAGGGTTTGCCACTGCGGCAATACACCGGCCAGCGCAATGCCCACCGCCAGTGCGGCGACTGCGGCGCCAGCCAGGCCCACCGGGCCAATGCGGCGCAGCTGCTCGTGGAGGATCAGGCTGCTTATGGAGTCAGGGGCGCGCATGGCCGGTCTCCCAGGTGGCAGTGAGGGTGAAGCGCACCGGGTGCTCGGGCTGGCCCGCCACCACCTCATGGTTGAGCAGCGACACATCACTTAGCTCGGCGCTCTGCTCCAGGCGGTGGTGGTATTGCAGCATCGCTTCCAGGTTGCGCGCTTCGGCGGCAATGCGGACCTGGGCCTTGCGCGCATCGGGGGTAATGCTGAGCAGGGCGACGTCTTCCTGCGGCTGCGCTTCGAGCATGGCGAACAGTTGCTGCCAGGGCCGTTGCAGTTGCTGCGAGACGCTGCGCATCTGTGCCAGGTTTTCCGCCTGTTCGCGGCTGGCGGCGCTGCTCTGCGGCGCAGCGGTGGCCGGGCGGCGGCCCAGTTGCAACTCCAGGCCGTGCACGCGGGTTTCCAGGGCCACCTGTTCGGTTTGCAGGTGCTGTTGCAGCAGTACCAGCACGGCTACTACCGCGCCGCCGAGCACCAGCAGCGACCAGGCCAGCGGGCTGCTGCGCCGGGGTTGGAATTCCAGGTCGAGGCGGCGCATCTCAGGCCACCGCTCGCCACATGGCGCACAGTGGGTCGGCTTCGCTGGCCGGTTGGCACAGCTGCACCGCCGCCAGTTGCGGCACGTCACCCCGGCCCGGGGCATGCAGGTAGACCCGTGGCATCTGCTCGCCATACAGCTCGCAGGTGCGCTCGATCAGTGCCTGCAAGGCCTGGTCGCTGTCGGCGCAGCCTTGCGCCAACACCTGCTGCCAGGCGCCGCCTGCGGCCAGCAGCAGCACACTGCGGCGGGGTTCGGCGAGCACGAACAGGAAGTCGCCCTGCTGCAGTTGTGCCGAGCAGCGGTTGTACGCGGCCATCAGGTACGGCTGCACCGAGCGCAGCCGCAGGTGGCTGTCCCGGCCCAGCGCTTGCAGGCCTTGCAGCAGGGCCTGGGGCAGCGCGGTGGCGATGCGCGCGGCGCCAGCCGGCTCTGGTGACAGCACGATGCGCCAGTCGTCCAGCGGCTGCGCATACAGGTTCTCGAAGCAGGCACGGGCGTAGGCGTCCAGCTCGCGCGGATGGCTGATGGCATGGCTCCAGGGCACCAGGCAGAAGCGGCTGAAGCGGGCCGACAGCAGCACCTGCAACTGGCCACCACGCACGGTGTGTTCGGCCAGCAGTGCGGCGAGCACCTGCAAGGCGGCTTCCCAGGCCGGTTGCGCAGCGTCGCAGGTGAACTCGCGGCTGCCCAGCCACTGGTGCTGGTTAGCGTGCCAGCGGCCCAGGCCGACACCTTCTGCACCGAGCACGGCGCAGTATTTGTGGGAGGCATGATCACGCAATGAATGTGACACGGTTGATCTCCTCGAGTGTGGTGCGGCCCTCGCGGACCAGGTCCAGGGCGGATGCGCGCAGCAGGCGCAGGCCGCGTTGGCAGGCCAGCGCCTTGATCTGCGCGAGCGGCCGGCGTTCGACGATCATCTGCCGCAGGTCGTCGTCCAGGTGCAGCAGTTCGGCGATGGCGCTGCGCCCGCGATAGCCACTGCCGCGGCATTGGCCACAGCCTTGGGCGCGGACGAACTGCCAGCCATGCACGGCGTCGCGGGTCAGGCCGGAAGCGGCGAGGATTTCGTCATCGGCCTCGCAGGGGGTGCAGCAGTGCGGGCAGGCCAGGCGGATCAGGCGCTGGGCCAGCACGGCATTGAGCGCAGAAACGAAGCTGTAGGGGTCGACCTGCATCTGGCTGAAGCGGCCGATCACATCGAAGACGTTGTTGGCGTGGATGGTGGTGAACACCAGGTGGCCGGTGAGCGCCGACTGCACGGCGATCTGCGCGGTGTCGGGGTCGCGGATCTCGCCGACCAGGATCTTGTCCGGGTCGTGGCGCAGGATCGAGCGCAGGCCGCGGGCGAAGGTCAGGCCCTTCTTCTCGTTGACCGGGATCTGCAGCACGCCGGGCAGCTGGTATTCGACCGGGTCTTCGATGGTGATGATCTTGTCCACGCCGTGGTTGATCTCGCTGATCATGGCGTACAGGGTGGTGGTCTTGCCGCTGCCGGTGGGCCCGGTGACCAGGATCATGCCGTAGGGTTCGGCAGCCAGGCGGCGCAAGGCGCGCAGGGTTTCGTCGGCAAAGCCCAGGGCCTGCAGCTGCACGCCGCTGACCCGGTCGGACAAGTCCTGCTTGTCGAGCACCCGCAGCACCGCGTCTTCACCGAAGATGCTCGGCATGATCGACACGCGAAAGTCGATCTGGCGGTCACCCACGGCGACCTTGAAGCGGCCGTCCTGGGGCACGCGCTTCTCGCCGATGTCGAGCTCGGCCATCACCTTGATGCGCGAGATGACCTGGTCGGCGAAGGCGCTGCCGCTGGCCTTGCCGGCGCCGTTGAGCACGCCGTCGATGCGGTACTTGATGGTCAGGCCCTGGCCGGTCATGCCCAGGTGGATATCGCTGGCATGCTGCTTGAGGGCGTCGTAGAGTGTCGAGTTGACCAGCTTGACCACCTTGCTCTGGTCTTCGCTGATGCTGGTCAGCGACAGCCGCTGCAGCGGGTCGCTTTCGCTGCTGGCCTCGGCGTCGTGGTCGAGGGCATCGACCGCGTGGAAGCTTTCTTCGTGGCGCGCCAGGAAGGTGGCAAGGTCGGCGGCGTGGGCCAGGTACAGCGGCGCGCCTTGCAGCACGTCGTCGATCCAGGCCAGGCGGCTGTGGTCGAAGGGGTCGGCGAACACGCCACACAGGTTGCCGCCCTGCTCTATCAGCACGAATTCGCGCTTCAGGCACTGGGCCAGGCTGGCCTTGTCGAAGCGCGGAGTGCTGGCCAGCAACGCCTGGCTGCACAGCACCGGGTAATGCAGGGTGGCGCCCAGGCGGCGGACGAAGGTGTCGGGGGTGTCGCAGGCAAGACGTTCCAGGCAGTTGAGCAGGCGCTCATCGCTGGCTTGCAGGCGGGCCTGGGCCAGGAGCTCCCGGGGGTAGCCCGCTGGCAGGCAGACCTGGTTGCGCCCTATCGCGGATAAACCCGCTCCTACATCGAATGCATCGGACATGGCCTGCGACTCCGCTCAGGGGGCGCGTCGCAGGCTCGGTGAGGGCTGCGGGCGCCGCTATTCCCCTGTGAGCAGTTGGTCGTCGTCAGGCCCGGGGGGCTTGCCGCCATTACGGCGGCGGTCTGCCAGGACCCAGCTACCATCGTACAACTGCAGGGGGAACGATTCGTTCCTGGTATGGCGTCGTTCGACGTACCCTTCTGCCGGGTTGTCCGTGGCCCTGCGCCGGCGCTCGATGCCCATCAGGTCGAAGATCGCGCGGGCCAGTTCCACCAGCGGGAACGGCTTGAACAGGACATGGGTCACGCCAAGTTCGGCGGCGCGCTCACGGACCTCGGCGGTCGGGTGGGCGGTAATCAGCACGAAATGGCACTGCCTGTTCTTGCGCACGGTCTGCAGGACCTGAAACCCCTCCATGTCGGGCAAGCGGTAATCCAGCACAATCACACCCGGTGCCAGGCTCTCAGCCAGGCCGATACCACTGGCACCGTCGTGGGCAACATGGACTTCCAGGCCTTGCGCCTGCAAATACGCCTGCAGGTTCTGCGCAAGGGTCTGTTCGTCATCGACTACCAATACTCTGTTCACCAAGGTCGACTCCCAAGAACTGCCCGGTTCCCCGGTCTGCGAAGTGCGGCCTTGGTAAGGCTTGAGCAGGCTTCGTGCCAGGCGTGAATAGTCATGTCGCACCACTGTAAGCCATTGATCTGGCTAGTATCTTTAATACCCCCACAAACAGCCGCAGGCGCGGTGCCCCACATCCGGGGCACCTGATGGCACTTTGCCAAGCCTTTATTCCCCAGCTTTGGGGAAACGCTGGAGGGGCCGTCAGTCAGCGAGTTCCACTTTAGCGGATTCGCGCAAACGTTGGCGCACGGTTTGCCGTGCCTGCGTCTGCAATTGCGCGATGAGCGCGCCCCTGGCCAGCACCAGGCCCTGTTCGCGTATGACCGAAGGGTTATCACTTTGGTTCTGTACGCCTTGCAGTGTTTTGCGATTGGCCTGGTAGAACGCCTCTACCTCGGCCTGGGTGGGCGCCGGCACCGCGCTGAGCTGGGCATATACCTGCTGCGACGCCAACTCGTGGCGCATGTACTCAGCGTAAGCTGCCCGGTCGAAACCTGCATCGGCCAGGCGCCTTTCGAACAGCGCCGGGCTGCCGAATGCCGCCTCCACCTCACCCACCTGCGCCGCTACCTGTTCGTCGCTGATGGCGATGCCGCGGCGCTGCGCTTCCTGCCACAGCAACTCCTTGTCGATCAGCTCATCCAGGGCCTGGCTGCGCAGGCGCTTGTACAACGTCGGGTTGCGGATACTGCTGAGCGCACGGCCCTGGGCCTCGAGGTATTCGCTGAAATAGCGCTCCAGGCGCAGCACGCCGATGTCCACACCATTGACCCGCGCGGCAGGCATATCGGCCCAGCTCGCCTTGGCGACCACCAGTAACAGGCACAGCAACAGGGTACGCATGGCAACCTCCGCTCAAGGGCTGACCGGCACCGGCCGGTACGGGGCGACAGATGTGAAGCGCGGCCCGGGCAGGGCCACCGCGACCACGTGGGCACCGGCCATACCCTGGCGCCGGCCCGGGCCGAAGCCGAGCGCGGGGGTAAGGCCGGTGTCGATGTCATGCAGGCCCTCCAGGGCCGCCACCAGGCGCTCGCGGCTGAGGTCGCGGCCACTTTGTTTGAGGGCCTCGGTCAGCAGGCGCAGGGCGCACAGGGTGTTGACCTGCAGCGACGCCTGGCGCGGGTCCAGGCTTTGGCGCTGCTGCAGGCCGGCCAAGCTCGCCATACCCTGCTCGGTCCAGTCGCCAGGCACGAACGGATAGGCCAGGAATACCCGTTGCGACCAGTACGCAGGCAGCGCGGCCACGGCGCCGGTCACTTGGCTGGAGGCGGCGAACAGGTAGGGTGCTCGGCCTGCCGCCTGCAACGACGCAGCCAGTTCGGCAAAGGCCTGGGCGCGGCCGATGAAAACTACCCCCTGCCCCTGCACGGCCTGGCCGCTGAAGGCCTCGATCGGTGCGGGCTGCCAACCCTGCTGCTGCAAGCGCTCGCGCACGAGCTCGGCCAACGCTGCCTGATCGGTGCCGGCGTACACCACGCGCAGGGCGCCCGGTGCCAGGCCAAGGTTGGCGCGGGCATGGGCGGCCAGGCTCAGCAATTGGGTGTCGATGCCCGGCAGCGGGTCGAATATCTGCACACTGCCGCCACTGCGCGGCGCGCTGCCGATCAACGGCACGCCTTGCTGCTCAAGCACCGTGGCCAGGCGCTGGTCGAGCATCGGCGCCAATGGGCTGACCAGGGCGAAGGCCTGCTGTTGACCGAGCAACCGCTGCAGGGCTTGCTCGGCGCTGGCCTGATCGCCCCCTGGGTCGGCCACCAGCAGTTCCAGGCGCCGGCCATGAATGCCGCCCTGCTGGTTGAGTTGTGCTACGCCGTCTTCAAGCACAGCGCGCACCACATGGCCGGCGCCCGCCAATGGCCCCGTGGTGGGTATCAAGGTGCCCAGGCGCAATACCCCCTCCTCTACACCCGGGTCGCGGTCTTCTGCCAGGCGTTTCAGGTAGGCGCTGAGGTTGCGCTGGTCGGCCAGGGTCAGCTCGAAGCGCGGCATGGCCGTGTCGAGGCGGTTGCCGGCAGGGTCTACGCCGTGCTGGATGGCCCTGGCCAGGGTGGCACCGGTGTAGGCCGGATAGCTACGCCCGTTGCTCAGGCGTGGGCCTTGGCCGAGGGCCAGGCGTTGCCAGTCAAGGCTTGGTGGGCGCACACCCCCTTCGGCGCGGCCCTGGCCGTCCGTGCCGTGACAACTGGCGCAGGGCAGCACGCTGGCGGGCACGGTCATGTTGCTGGCGCCGACGCGGGCGGTGAGTTGGGCGTCGCTGCTGGACAGGCCTTCGCGGTAGAGACGCTTGCCGGCTTGTTCGCTGGCAGTAAGCTCCAACGCCAAGGCTGGGGCACAGACAGCCAAGCCAAGCATCAGCATGAATCCAGCTCTGTTCATTCTGGCCTCATCGCCGGCAAGCCGGCTCCCACACTGTTGGGCGCCGCGCTGCATACCCTGTGGCAGCCGGCTTGCCGGCGATGAGGCCCACAGGAACACTGACGGCTCCAGGGTCAAGTGCCATTTACCGCCCCGCCAAAGGCTGGGCCAGCAGCTGCATGCGCTGGGCGATGGCCGCTGGCGGCGCATCGGGGCGGATCTTGCTCCAGCGTTTGCCGGCTACGTCACCGGCTATCAGCTGGGTCGAGTGCTGTTCGGGGCTGGGCAGGAACTGGCCGATGCGGCCCAGCACCAGGTCGACACTGGCCTTGTCGCCGGTCAGGAACAGCCAGTTGGCACTGTCCACGCCCTGCTGCTGGGCAAACGCCTTGAGCGCTGCCGGGGTGTCGTTGAGCGGGTCGCTGCTGATCGACACGAAGGTCACCTGGCTGGCCAGCGCCGGGCCCATGGCCTCGCGGACTTCACGCAGCTTGCGGGTAATCAGCGGGCAGGCGTCGGTGCAGTGGGTGAAGATCACGTTGAGCATCACCACCTTGTCCTTGAGCACGTCACTGTAGAAGCGCAGCGCACGGCCGTTCTGGTCCTGCAGCACGGTGTCGGTGAACCACGCCTGGGCATCGCGGGTGCCGCCGCCGCTGGCCATGGTCGGTGGCGCCGGTTGCGGGCTGGGGGCCTGGGGCGCATGGCCTTCGTGGGCCATGGCCATCGAGGCGAAAATCCACAGGCAACCGGCCAGGACCAGCCAGTCGAAGCTGCGCATGGCGCCATGGCGGGGGGCGTGAGTGCTCATGGTTGCACCTCCTGATGTTCGGCGATGGCGGTGCTCTTGGCGTGCACACGGCGGGCGCTGAGGCGGTTGATTTCGCCAATCAGCACGGCCGGGTCGGTGAAGCCGTAGTAGCGTGTCCAGTGGCCGCTGCGCCCGTCACCCACCAGGATCAACGGCGGGTGCTGGGTCAGGTCGGCGCTGAAGCTGCCCAGGCCTTTCAGGGTTTCGGTAATGGCGTATGGCGAGCCCGTCAGCCAGCTCCAGCCCGGGCCGTGCTGGAAGGCCTTGGCATAGTTCTGCAAGCGCCTGGAATCGTCACGCTGCGGGTCGACGCTGATCGACACCAGGCGGATTTCCTCGCCGACCCTGCCGCCCAATTGCTGCTGGACCTTGCCCATGATCGACGACACCACCGGGCACACGGTGGTGCAGCTGGTGTAGATGAAGCCCATGACCACCAGGTGCTCGCCAACCAGGTCCTTCTCCAGGCGCACCGGCATGCCGTTCTGGTCCAGCAGCGACACATCGGCAAAGCGCACGCTGGCCTTTTCCTGGCGCGCCGCTGCCTGGGGTTCGCCAGGCGCGTTGTGGTCATGGCCGGCATGGGCCAGCGCCAGGTTGCTGAAGCCGGCCAGGGCCAGGCTCAGGGCAAGCAGCTTGCAAGAATGCTTGGCGTTCATTGCACATTCCTCACTTCAGTCTGGGAAGCGGCAGACGCTGCGGCCGGCAGGACGCGCAGGCTGGTGTAGTTTTCTTCGGTGAACTTGCGCCCGAGCGACGGCGACTGCACATGCAGGTACCAGGCACCGGCCTCGGGCAGCTGCAGCGCGGCCTGGTACACGCCCTCGCCCACTTCTTCCAGGCGCAGGTTGCGCGGCATCGACGACGGTGCCAGGAAGTAGCGCAAGGTCAGGTCGTCCAGGCCGACCCGCGGGCGGCCATCGTCGCCGACGATGCGCACCTTGGCGGTGAAGGCGCTGTGCTGCGGCAGGGGCTGGTCGAGGCCGATGAACTCGGCGTGTGCGCCCTTGCGCTTGCTGGCGTCGGGCGCAGCCGCCACATCGGTGCTGAAGCAGTGGATGATCTGCGGCTGGTTGAGCAGGAACGCCACGTCGAACTTGCCCGCCGCCGGCATTTTCACCGTCGAGCCATACACCCCCGGTGCCAGCTCGCGCAGGCTGCGGTCGATGACGATGGCCGCGCGGGCCTGGTGGCCACGGTTGTTGTAGCCGGACATCGGCGCGTTCATGCCCTCGGCGTAGAAGTAGGTGGTGTTGTCCACGGGGTTGACCACGAACACCGAATTGTCATCGCGTGACACCGACAGCCCCTGGGCCAGCGGCAGGTCACCGGCCTGGCGCGGCGCGGCAGGGCCGGCTTCGAAGCCCTGGACGATGGGCTGACGCCCCTCGCCCAGGCTGCTCAGGTTGATCATGCTGACCCTGGACGAGGCCAGGCCGCGCACGTAGGCATAGCCTTTGGTGAAGGTCAGCTGGTAGGGCTCGGCCGCCACCGGGATGCGGTGGATCAGCTTGTCGGTGCTGGCGTCGATCACCAAGGCCTGGTTTTCCAGGGTGTTGAGCACGATGCCGTAGCGCCCATCGCTGCTGAAGCGCATCGGCCCCAGGCCCTGCGCGGCCTGTACCGTGTGGCGCAATTGGTGGGTGCGGGCATCGTAGACGCGCACCGTGCCCTCCGAGCCATCGCTTACGTACACCGCCTGGGACAGCGCCGAATAGGCCACCGCCAAGGGGTGCGGGCCGACCTCCAGGGTTTTTACCAGGCGCATTTCGGGGATGTCGATGATGCTCAGGGTGCCGCCGTCGCGGTTGCTGACAAAGGCGTAGCGCGAGTCGGTGCTGAAGGCGATTTCGTGGTGCCCCGACCCTGTGGCGAAGCTCTTGAGCGTGCTGCGGCCGGGTACATCGATCACCGTTACCCCGCCCTTGGCCGGGTCGTCGCTGTTGTTGCCGACCCACAGCCGGTGCTGGTCGGGTTGCAGCGCCACACGCAACGGCATCTCGCCGGCCTCCAGGGTCGCCACGCGGGTGAAGGTTTCGGTGTCGATCACCGCAACCTGGCCGCGCTCGGGGATCGACACGAACACCTGCTTGTCATCGCCAGTGGCCACCCAGTCCATGGGCCGGCCCGGCAGCTCGATGCGCGCCAGGGTGCTGGTGATACCGCCCACCGACACCGTCGGGTCGATTACCGTCAGGCTGGCGTCCTTGTTCAGCACCAGCAGGAAGTAGCTGTTCAGGTCCAGCAGCGGCCTTGCACCGATGCTGCTCTTGAGAAACAGCGCGACACGGGCTTTGCAGCTCTGCTCACGGGTGGTTTCCAGCGGGGCCGCCTGGGCCGGGTCGATCCACGCCCCCGGCGCCATGCCCGACAGCGGCTGGCCGCTGGCCTGGTCGGTGACCTTGAAGCGGATGTTGGCGAAGGCGCCCTCGCGCAGTTCACCGCCCGCCAGTGGCCGAGCCTCGAACTCCACCGTCAAGCCGTCGCGGCTGAGCCGGTGCAGGGCCTGCGGGTCGGCAGGCTCCTGCAGCAGCTCGCGCGGATCGCACCAGAGCGTTTCGTAGGCCACGCCCAGGCCGATCAGCGCCGCGCCTATCAATACCCCCAGCATGGCAGGGCGAGTTTTCTTGTTATACATGGTGGTACGCCCCTTTTCTTATTGTGCCGGTGCCGTTGCTGGCGGTGCATCGTTGGTAACCCGCAGAATCCCCCACAACCCCGAGAGGTTGCCGTAGGCGGCATAGTCGCGGAACAGGTAGTCCCCCGGCACCGCGTTGGCCCCCCCGGCGCTCGGCAGCATGAAGCTGAAGTGCGCTGCGGGCAGCACGCTCTCCTGGGCGCCGATGTACATGGCCATCGGGTTGTAGCCGAAGCGCACCGAGCCGATACCAGGCAGGTTCATCGGGTAGCCGTCGAGGTCGTTCTTCTCGGCCTGGTAGTTGTGCAGCGGCCACAGGTGGCCATCGAGCTGGTAGGTCATGCCACGGCTGCCACCGCTGGGCATGACGATGTGGTTGCGCACCGGCTGGCCTGGCTTGGCGTACAGCACCGGGGTTTGCGGGTCGCCACCGATCAGGGCGTTGGCATAGGCCATGTGGGCATTGGGGACATCACCGAAGCCCAGGCCATCGGCGCGGCCGAACGGCGAGTCGGGCGCCATGGCGAAGCGCAGCCACAGCGGTTCGGTCTTGTAGTTGACCGCCATGTTGCCGTTGTCCTGCGGGTCGCCCGCAGCGCCGTTGCCTTCGGTGTTGATGCCTTCCACCGGGCGGCCATCGGCCCAGCGCATGTTCAGCGCGCGCTGCCAGACGGTGACGAAGTCGCGGTAGTCTGGCTGGCCGGTGACCTTCACGGTGGCCTGGGCACGACTGGCGGTGTCCTCGGTCCAGGTGGCGGTCTGCGGCAGGACGCTCATGGCGCCGACCAGGCCTTTCTGCGGCTGTTTGATGAAGTCCGACGGGGTCAGGTTGAAGCCGCCGAATTCGATCGCCGTGGTGTTGATGTTGTCTACCGTGCGGCCCAGTTGCAGCACGGGTTTGCCTTCACGTTCCAGGTGCCCCGCGTAGTACTGGTACACCTTGCTGGGGTAGGCGCCGCTGGTGCCGGCGCGGGGTGGCACGGTCTGCACCGGGTTGAGGCCGATGTTGGCACCGTCGGACTTGGTGATGTCGTAGGCCAGCAGTTGCGCGTGCAGGCCCACGTGGCTGGACGGGCGCATCAGGTTGTTGGCAAACGCCGTGGCCCCTTCGCTGTCGAACCGGTCGCGCTTGACCACGTTGTGCATCACCGCGGTGGTCGGCAGGTCTGGCATCACCAGCGGCAGGCGGTTCTCCAGGGTGATGCTGATGCAGTCACCGGCGTTGGCACGCAGGATCAGCGGCTCCACGGGCACGCCCGGTTTGAGCTTGCCGGTGCTGGCGTCGAGGTCGGCCTTGCGTACGTACAGCACCGCGGTCGGGTCGTGCAACGGGGCGCTGTGGCCACCAATGGTGAACGGCTCACCATCCTCGGGGTCAACGCCGCTGACCTGCGCGATGCTGGTCTTGCGGCTGTTGAACACCAGCGTGCCGCCATTGGCCTTGAGCGGGCCGCCGACATGCTGGCCGAGCCCGGCCGGGTCGTTGATGCTGACCCCGTTGCGGTTCTCGAGGATGTCGTTAGCCAGCGCAGCGACGATCTCGTAGCTGCGCTTGACCGTGGTGCGGGTACCGATGCCGTTGGGGTTGGCCGTGGTTTTCGGGCAGATACCGTCGAAGTTCACGGTGTTGCGCATGGCCACCGGCTGCGGGTTGTTGGGCAGCGGGAACAGGTCGGCACGTTGCGCGGTGTAGTTGCGCATGACGCCCCAGATCCCGTTCCAGTAGCCTTCCAGGGCCGCGTCCAGCGAGTACAGGTAGTCACCGTTGGTGGCGGCGGAGCTGGAGATCATCGACACCGGCGCCATGAAGCCCAGCTGCTCGGAGATGCCGATCATCTGCGATGACTTCCAGCCCGAGTTGGAGCTGTTGCCAAAGCCCGTGCCGTTCTGCAACCACTTCACGCCGTGCAATGTGATGTTGTGCTCCTCTTCATGGCCACCGGCGTGCATGCGCAGGCGCACGTTGTCACCGGAGTAGGTGCGCAGCATCGGCGTGAACGGGTCGCCCGGTTCGCTGCCGGCCTTGTTGATGTGGGGAGGGAACAGCGTGGTGCCGCCGGTGGGGCCGACTGCCGAGGTGATCGCCGAAGGCGCCAGGTTCATGGCCGGGATCGCACGGTCGGTGCGGGTCTGCAGGGCATAGCTCAAGTCACCGCCCAGGCCGTCGGCCTGCATGCCGCGCTTGCCATCCGGGCCGACCTTGTTCGGGTCGAATACGCGCAGCGCCAGCGGCTCGTTGCGGTAGTTGACGACGAACATGCCCGGGTCATCCACCGAAATCGCCTGCGGGCACGGCCGGCTCGGGCAGCCGGGGTTGATGCCGCCGCGCTCCTCGACGATGGCCTCCAGCAGGTTGGACGCCTTGCCGCGCACGGGTGGGTTGATGGCGTAGCGGAAGCTGTCGGCGGTTGCAGGGTAGGCCTGGCCGTCAGGCACACCGTTCGGGCCTGCGCCCACATACACGCCGGCTTCATAGGCGTGCTGGAAGTCGCTGTATTCGAGGAAGAACTCACGGTAGCTGTCGTTCTTGCCATCGCCATCGTGGTCGCCGGTCTGGATCACCGCCTGCCACGACGTTGGGCCACCGTCCTGGCGAGTGGCCGGGTTGTACAGTTGCTCGCCGGTTTCGGCGTGGTACCAGGTGGAACCGGCAGGTTCGGCCAGCACGGTGGCGTACAGGCCCAATTGCTGGTGGGTCGATGGGCCAAGGTGGTCATGGGTGAAGATGGTGCCCAGGCCCCGGTCGACGTTATGCACGTTGACCAACGGGTCGGCGAACCAGCGCTGCATGGCGGTGCGTGCACCCAGCCAGTCGGCGCGGCCGAAGCGGCCAAAGTACGGGTGCTGTTTGGCTTTCGGGCAAGCGGCGGTACCGTCACGGCTGTCGCCTTCGCTGCAGTTGTTGAATGCGCGGATGGCATGCACGCGCTCGACCACACTGCCGGGCGAGAGAATGCCGTCCTCGTAGTTCCAGCCGTTGGCCGAGCCGTCGGCGGCGGTCAGGTCCCACTTGGGCAGGTGGATATGCTGGCCGATCACGTCGGTCGGGGTGCGCACCTGGTAGTCGTCCATCTCGTAGAACGACGGGATCAGGTTGGTGTGCTGGTACATGGTGCAGTCGAAGGTGTTCATGCGCATCACCAGCGGCTCTGGTGGCCGCTGCTTGGTGATCACCGGCCAGGCGTCTTCCCACAGCGCGATGATGCGTGCCTGCGGGAAGTGGTAGCCGACCTTGTTGTACACCGCGTCGAACTGAATGTTGGCACCCTTGTAAATGCGCGGGCGGTCGGCGGTGAAGGTGGACGCGCCACGGAAGTTCAGGCCCGTGGGGCTCTCGCCGCTGAAGAACTCGCCCACCCCCGAAGACTGCGTGAGGCGCTTGCCGCGGTCATCCATGCATGGTTCGTAGAACGGGGCGCCTGCTGCGGGCAGCGCGCCGTTGGTGCGAAACGCCTTGGCCACCGGCTGGCTGCCGGGGATCAACGCATAGCTGGCGTGCTCGGCCTGGGCATGGAACTGCATGGCGGCCTGCTCGACATCGGTGCCTTCTTCGGGCATGTAGATCGGCTTGGCCTTGTGCACCACCTTGGAGAAGTCCAGCTTGGTGGTGGTGGTCACGGCTTCGCCGCCTGCAGACACGCCGTCCAAGGCATGGCGGCCGAGGCCACCGTCCCAGCCATCGACCTGGTTGGGGTCAAGGTTGGCCCACAGGGCCTTGCCGCTGTCTTTCAGTTGCCGGGCCAGGGCCGGGTCGAGCATGTCCAGTGGCGGGGTTGGCGGGCGGTTGCCGACGCTGCTTTCCATGCCGCCGATCCAGAACGGGTAGCCTGGGTTTTTCAGGGTGCCGTCCGCATTGCGGTTGCTCTCGCTGCGGTCGACCAGCGCCAGTGAGCCGATGGCCTTGGGTGCTGCAGGCTCATGGCCGTGGTCATCGTCACCCTCCTCTTCGTCGTCATCGTCCTGGGCAGCGACCAGGGTTTCGGACAGTTTGGGCACCACCACCACTTTGCCTGGCATCGGTGCCATGGCTTTGCCGGGTAGCGGCACGATGGCCGGGATCGGCGTGCCGGCAACGATCTCGCCGTCTGGCAAGGCCCGCGCGCCCGCTGCCGGTTTGCCGCTGCGCAGGGCAAACGGGGTGGTGTGGAAGCCGTTGGCGCCCTGCCCGCTGACCTCCAGGCGGGTGCCCTCTTCAAACACGTCGTGCACCCGCCACATGGCCCACATGCCCTGGGCGAAGTGCGGGTAGAAGTGGCAGTGGTAGATGGCATCGCCAGCTACCCGGTTGCGGTTGCCGGAGCCGCCGTTGGCGATTTCGTAGGTGTAGCCGACACCCGCACCGATGCCTTGGGCGTCGATGTAGTCGGAATTGTCGTCATTGGGGTTGAACAGCCACTGGTGCCCGTGCAAGTGGAAGATGTGTTGCTCGTGGCCGTTGTGGGTGTTGCGGAACTTGGTGAAGTCACCGATGTAGCTGTGGTGCACGTTGGCAGGCTCGGCCGGGTACAGCGCCATGCTGGCCTTGACCCCGGTGGCACTGGCCGGTGGTACTTCGCCAGGGCGAATATGCTCCAGGCCGACGTTGGCCGGCACATCCACCAGGGTGCCGATATCACCCACGGTATGGGCACTGAGGAAAAACTCTTCATAGGCGCACGACAGGCAGTCATGCATAGGGCCGACGCCAAGCCGGTTGGCCACCACTTCGGCGCCCATGCCACCCGAGGCGTAGTTGATCATGAACGAGTCACGCGCCGGTTCCAGCACATGACCCATCACCGGGTCAGCCCAGTACCCAGGGAAGGCCTGGGTGCCGGCAACCTCGTCGGCGAACTGCGCGGCGAAGTCGCGGAACGCATCCAGGCGGTTGGGCAGCGCCGGGTTGCGTTTGCCGATGCTTTCCAGCGGGTAGGTGGCCTTGGGGAAGCTGCCATCGGGGTTGGGGCCCATGACGATGGCATCGGTTTCGCTGTTGAGGATCTGGTTGCCGTCGACCATGGCGATGATCGGCTTGCCCGCCTTGCCTTCAGTGATCCAGGGCTCCTGCTGTGGGTAGCGGGCTTCGTAGTTGACCACCGGCTGCCCGGTCGGCGTGCGCCCGGTGGTGGCCAGGCGCATTTCTTCTTCGGTCAACGTGTTGCGGTAGGCACGCCCACCTTTGGGCACTACCACCACCTGGCCAAACAGGCCATTGGAGACGTTGCCCGCCGTGCCTTCGCCGCCGAAGGTGGCCGCCTTGCTGGTGGCAGCGAAGGCCCCTTCGCGTTCGGCGTAGAGGGTATAGCTGCGGGTGCTGCCCGGGCTTACCAGGAAATTGCCATTGCGGCCGGTGTTGGCGGAAATGTCGGCAATGCTGTTGACCGCCTGCATGCCGTTGACCTGGAACCCGACCAGGCGTTCGGCAACCTGCTCGTCTGCCACCAGGCCTTCGCCGCTTTCGTTCTCGACTTCGGTTTCCGGCCCTTCTTCGCCTTCCTCACCCTCGGGTTCCTCGGCTTCGATGCCATGCTTGTTGGGGTTGGCGCGGTAGTCGAGCAGGTTGGTGAGGTTGACCGTCAGGCATTCGCCAGCCGCTACGCGCAGCACGATGGGGCGCGGGCGCTTGTCCGGGCGCAGGGTCACCTTGCCCGGCACCGCAGCCCCGCCCTTGCTCAGCGGCACCTGCTTGTCGTCCACCACGTCCTCACGCAGGGCGAACATCATGCCATTGGCGTTCTGCGCGCCCAGGCGGTTGAACATCAGTGGCTGGTCCAGGGCTACTACGTTGGCCACCAAGGTACGCTGGCATTGCACCGCCGCTTCGCTGGTCGCTGCCCAGCCCATCAGGGCCAGGACGAGTGATGTCAGGACGGGGCCTTTGTTCGGGATGGACATGCTGCACCTCCGGGACACAGAAACTCTGCGAGAGGTTCAGCAAGGTGTATGCCAGAACAAAATACCGTATTGAATCAATACGTTATGTTAGCAATCGAACCAGTTTGGGGAGGATCCCCCGCCAGAATTCCCCACATCGGGGGACGATATGCATTGTCATTTGCAGGCGATTGGCCTCCTGCAAAAAAGTTGAACGTCTGCGTATGGGTGCTTTCAAAAAAACGGATATAGGTCCTTTTGCAGGAGCCCAGCAGCAATGAAGATGCCCGGCCGTTCGCCCAATGCCAACCTGCAGCTCGACTACGTGCGGGATACGCTGTTCGGCCCGATAGCCCAAAGCGTTGAATGCCAGTGCCAGCTCGCCGCCCTCAACCTGCAGGGCCGCCCTGCCCTGCGGCTGCACATTTGCCCTCCGCTGCCCGATAAAGTCGAACGCGCCCACAGCGTGGCGTTCGTATGGGACGGGCGTAGTTACCATGGCGTAGTCCGCGATCAGGGCAAATGTGGTGATGGCGGCTTGAATCTACTGGTCGAGCTGCAATAAGCCGATCAACGGCGGCGAACCTGGCTGAACCTGCCGCAAACAGCGCGTCTCCATAATTAAAGGCCCGCGCCTTGAGGAGAACGCCATGAACAGTCCGTTGCTCAAGCTCTTCACTCACCCTTCCGACGCCTGGATGGACATCCGCCGCGCCGAAGAAGACCACCCCCAGCAATACCTTCCGCGCCTGCTGGTATTGGCACTCATCCCCGCACTGTGCCTGTTCGTTGGCACCACCACCTTCGGCTGGAGCCTGGCCGCCGAGGAGCGGGTGCGCCTGAGTATGGGCAGCGCGGCGCAGCTGGCCGGGTTGCTGTATGCCACCACGGTGGTCGGGGTCATGCTGATGGGCGTGATGATCCGCTGGATGTCACGCGGCTTCGACGTGCAACCCACACTGGGCCAGTGCATTGGCTTTGCCGGCTACTGTGCGTCGCCGTGGTTCTTTGCCGGGGTAATTGGCCTGGTGCCGATCCGCTGGCTGGCGCTTATCGTGCTGGTAGCGGCTTCCGCGTACGCCACGGTGCTGTTGTATGGCGGGCTGCAGACCTTCCTGCGCTTGCGCAAGGAACAGGCGATGCTGTTCGCGACCTGTGTCTGGGGCGTGGGGTTATTGCTGTTGGTGACCATCCTGGTGTCGATGATCCTGTTCTGGACCAACGGCTTGATGCCGGAGTACGTGCGGCCGGCCAGCCTGGGCTGACCGGCACGCGAGGGGCGGTCAGGCGATCGCCCGCATCGGCGCTGGGTGGCTGGCACGCAGCGCATGCAACTGGCCGACCAGGTTCACCACGTCGCGGCAGCTGTTCAGCTGCTGCAATGGCACCCCGGTGAGGGTAACGCCCTCCTCCAGGCTTTGCCCTTGGCCCAGCCGGATGGTCAGGCTGGTACCGTCGGTGCAACTGACTTCGCAGCGGTCAGGCAGGCAGGCCTGTTCGATCATTTGGCGCATTTCAAGCATCGAAACTCCAATCAACGACATGTCACGACCCTCTCTTCTTATGGATGGCCTGAAGCTATGTGAGTACGCCTTTGGCAGGCAGGGTGCCAATTGATAATGCGCATGCCCAAGCGGCCGTCCATGCGCCAAGGCAATGATAATGCGGGAGATCATCTAGCACCTTAGTGGAAGAACGGCGAAGGGCCATGACCGTTCGATCCAATGATGGCACCTGGCGACAGGCGGTCAGCTTGCCGCCAGAGGGCCTGCACGTCAGTGCGCTTGACCCTCCATCTGGCCAAACCGCCCGGCATGGAAATCGTCGAACGACTCGGCGATTTCCGCCTGGCTGTTCATCACGAACGGACCATAGCCGACGATGGGCTCGTCGATTGGCTCACCGCTGAGCAACAGTACGCTGGCGCCTTCGCGCGCCTCGATCAACACGTCTTCGCCAGTACGCTCCAGCAGTACCAGGCTGGCCGGGCCGGCGTCACGCTCACCGTTGACCCGCAGCGTGCCACGCAGCACGACCAGCGCCGCATTGCGGCCAGCGGCGACGGGCAGTTGCACGTGCGAACCCGCCTGCAGGCGCATGTCCCAGACGTCCATCGGGGTGAAGGTCCGCGCCGGCCCCTGATGGCCTTGGTAGCTACCTGCAATGACCCGAAGGCTGCCCGCGTCACCGTCCAGCGCCACCTCAGGGATGTCCGTTGCCAGCAATGTCTGGTAGCCAGCCGCCGCGCGTTTATCCCGCGCTGGCAGGTTGACCCACAGCTGCACCATCTCGAGCATGCCGCCACTGCGGGCGAACGCCGGGGAATGGAACTCTTCATGGATGATGCCGTTGGCGGCAGTCATCCACTGCACATCCCCCGGGCCGATGAAGCCACCGGCGCCGGTGGAGTCACGGTGCTCCAGCTCGCCCTGGTAAACGATGGTCACTGTCTCGAAACCACGGTGAGGGTGCTGGCCAACGCCGCGGCGGTCGGTAGTTGGGGTAAAGGCGTGCGGCCCGGCGTAATCGAGCAGCAGGAACGGGCTGATCTGGCTGGCCAGGTTGTCGTAGGTGAACAAGCTGCGCACCGGGAAGCCATCGCCTACCCAGTGGGCGTGCGGGCTGCGGTGGATACCCAGGATCTTTTTCATGAGAAGTCTCCTCTTTAAGGCTGGGTTAACCTTATCAATGAGACCAATCGACCGGTAGCCAGCGAAAATGGCTTTGAGCGTCCCATTAATGGAACAGTTGCTCAGCCCTGCAGGAAATCCACCACCTGTTGCGCAGCCGTGGCCGGTTCCTCCTGCATGAAACAATGCCCACCGGCGACCTGGCGAGCCTCTACCTGGGCGTTGAGGGTGGCCAAGCGCTGGGCCGAGTGCGGCACAAAGGGATAGGTGTGCTCGCCATGAAGCACCAGGGTCGGCGCCTGGATGGCCGCGAGGTGCGCCCACATGCGCGTGGGGAACGAACTGAAGATCTCCACTTCGCGGCTGGGCCGGCATTTGAGCACCACACCTTCACCGCAATCGCCGATGGCGTGTTCAATATAGGCGTGCAGCGCGGCGTCCTTCCAGCCTTTGAAAATCCCCCGCCCCTGCAGCGAGGCCAGTGCTGCCTCGCGGTCCGGCCAGTGGCTGCGGCGGCTGGCAGCCTTGCGCGCCAGGGTATGCCGGCGGTGCAGGCCGACCAGCGCCGCGGCCCCCATCATGCCGATCATGCGCCGGCTGAACAGCACCGGGTCGAGCAGCACTGCACGTTCGAACAGGCGTGGCGCGCTGGCCAGGATCAAGCCCGTCAGCACGCCACCGAAACTGTGCCCCACCGCGTAGCGCCGCACCTCGCCATACTCGCCACGCCCCGCCTCGAAAGCTTCCACCGCCAGGGCGGCGGTGCGGTTCCAGCCGCGGAATGCGCCACCGTGGTCACTGTCGCCATGCCCCTGGACATCGCACAGCCACAGGTCGAAATGCTCGCCCAGGCGCATCAGCATCGGCTCGTAGGCCAGGCAGCAGAAGCCGTTGCCGTGCAGAAAATGCAGCAGCGGCTTGCCGCTTGCCGGCGAGCGCCAGCCGCGCAAGGTGAAGCCTTCGGAGCATAGGTGGGACCAGGGGATCAACTGCATGGGCTTGCGGTACTCGACGCGTTACGAAAACGACGATTCTACAAACAGCAGCGGGTACAAGGAAATCACCAGCAGCAAGGCCATCAGGACATTGAACAGCATCAGCCAACGGGGGTTCTGCAGCAGGTTGCGCAGCGCGCTGCCGCACATCACCCACACACCGACGCTGGGCAGGTTGACCAGGGCGAACACCGCGGCGACCACGATCACGTTCATCACATAGCCCTGGGCCGGCGTGTACGTGGTGATCGCCCCTACCGCCATCACCCAGGCCTTGGGGTTGACCCACTGAAACGCCGCCGCGCCCCAGAAGCCCATCGGCTTGCGGGCATCGGGCGAATCGGCGCCGATTGGCCCGGAGGTGGCGATCTTCCAAGCGAGGTACAGCAAATAGGCAGCGCCCACATAGCGCAGCACGGTGTACAGCGCAGGCCACGCCTTGAACACCTCGCCCAGGCCCAGGCCGACGGCAAGCACCATGACCATGAAGCCGATGCTGATACCCAACGCATGGGGGATCGAGCGGCGCACGCCAAAGTTCACGCCCGAGGCCAGCAACATGGTGTTGTTAGGCCCTGGGGTGATCGAGGAAACAAAGGCAAACAGCACGAAGGCGGTAAGCAGGTCGGCAGAGGCAAGCATGGTGCGGATTCCAGAAGCGTTATAGGTGCTGTCACACTACTGGAGTCGCACGGCATTGCGACCGGTACAGTTACACTAAATTAAGCAGATACACATGACTGTATCGTCCACGACGCCCGAAGAAAGGAAGCCCAGATGAGTTTGACCATTCGCCCTGCCGTTCGCACCGACGCCACGCAGATTCTCGCCTTCATCACCGAGCTGGCCGAATACGAGCGGGCGCGGCATGAAGTGATCGCCAGCGTTGTCGATATCGAACAGAGCCTGTTCGATGAGGGCAGCACGGTGCACAGCCTGATCTGCGAGCGCGATGGGCGGGCCATCGGCTTTGCCGTGTATTTCTACAGTTATTCGACCTGGCTGGGGCGTAACGGGATTTACCTGGAGGACCTCTACATCACTCCGGAACAACGCGGCGGTGGCGCTGGCCGGGATTTGCTGCGGCACATTGCCCGTGAGGCGGTGGAGCACCGCTGTGGGCGGTTGGAGTGGAGTGTGCTGGACTGGAACGCGCCGGCGATCGGGTTCTATGAATCGCTGGGGGCCCAAGCGCAGGATGAGTGGGTGCGGTACCGGCTGGATGGCGACAAGCTGCTGCGGTTTGCCCGGGGTTGATTGCCGGCCTGCCCCGGCCCTATCGCGGGCAAGCCCGCTCCAAAGGCCGGTAGCGCTGCTGAACCTGTGGGAGCGGCTTCGCCGCGAAGCAGGCGCCGCGGTGAATGGCACCGGCTTCGCCGGTGTTCGCGGCTGAAGCCGCTCCTACACGATCCCCGGCAAATCAGTAAGTTCTGTGGGAGCCGGCTTGCCGGCGATAGGGCCGGTATTGGCTACCTCAATTCCCCTGCCAGACCGCACCTGCGATATCCACCCGTTTGGGCAACAACCGGTTCTCGAAAAACAACGCGGCGGTACGCTGCTGCGCCGCCACGATCTCGTCGCTCACCGCAATCACCGGCGATGCGGGCCGATGGCTGAAGCTGCGCCGCACCACCGCTTCCGGCAGGCCCATGAACTGCGCCAACAGCTGAATGCTGCCGGCTTCATCGCTGCGCGTCAGCGCTTCGGCACGGGTGATCTCGTCGAGCACCTGCTTGACGAACTCACCGTGGGCCTCGACATACCCGCGCGCCCCCAGCATGAACGGCCCGATCAAGCCCAGCCCTTCGCCATCAGCCAGCAAGCGAGCCTTGCCTTCCAGGTCGATGGCCGAATAGAACGGGTCCCAGATCGCCCAGGCGTCCACGCTGCCACGCTCGAACGCAGCACGCGCATCCGCTGGCGCCAGGTACACCGGTTGCACGTCACGGATGCTCAGGCCGGCCTTGGCCAGGCTGCGCAACAGCAGGTTGTGCGCGCTGGAGCCCTTCTGCAGGGCTATGCGCTTGCCCTTGAGTTCGGCAACGGAGTTGACCGGGCTGCCCTTGGGCACGAGGATCACCTCGGCTTTCGGTTTCGGTGGTTCGGCGCCGATGTACAACAGGTCGGCGCCGGCGGCCTGGGCAAAAATCGGCGGGATGTCGCCGGTGGAGCCTATGTCCAGGCTGCCAATGTTCAAGGCTTCGAGCATCTGCGGCCCGGCCGGAAACTCGATCCACTCGACCTGCGTGTTGGCAAAGCGCTGCTCCAGCAGGCGGTGCTGCTTGGCCAGCACCAGGCTGATGGAGCCCTTCTGGTAGCCGATGCGCAAGGTGGCAGGGTCGGCCGCGTGCGCCGCGCCGGCCAGGGCCAGCAGTGCAACCAGGGCAAAACGTACAAGGCGCATCGGTCACTCCTTCCAGTCGGTCGAGGGTTTTTCCCAGAGGTTGATCCCGCCTTCCACGGCGTACTGGTCGATCTCGGCCAGCTCCTGGGCGCTGAACGCCAGGTTGTCGAGTGCGGCGACGTTCTCGATGATCTGCTCGGGCCGGCTGGCGCCGATCAGTGCCGAGCTTACCCGTGGATCGCGCAGGGTCCAGGCCAGGGCCAGCTGGGCAAGGCTCTGGCCGCGGCGCTGGGCGATTTCGTTCAGGGCGCGGGCGCGGGCGATGTTGGCCTCGGACAGGTGCTGGGGCAGCAACGAGCCACCGCCTGCCCGGTTCACCCGCGCATCGGCGGGGATGCCATCGAGGTACTTGTCGCTGAGCAACCCCTGGGCCAGGGCGGTGAACACGATCACGCCGGCGCCTACCTCAGCGGTGGTGTCCAGCAGGTCATGTTCGATCCAGCGGTTGAACAGGTTGTACGAAGGCTGGTGAATCAACAGCGGCACATGCAGCTCGGCCAGCAGCGCGGCGATCTCGCGGGTCTTGCCGGCCGAGTAGGACGAGATGCCGATGTACAGCGCCTTGCCCTGGCGGACGATATCGGCCAGGGCGATGGCGGTCTCTTCAAGCGGCGTGTCGGCGTCGAAGCGGTGCGAGTAGAAGATGTCGACATAGTCCAGGCCCAGGCGCTGCAGGCTCTGGTCGAGGCTGGAGATCAGGTATTTGCGCGAACTGCCGCCCTGCCCGTACGGCCCCGGCCACATGTCCCAGCCCGCCTTGCTGGAGATGATCAGCTCGTCGCGGTAGCTGCGCAGGTCTTCGCGCAGCAGGCGGCCGAAGTTGGTCTCGGCGCTGCCGTAGGGTGGGCCATAGTTGTTGGCCAGGTCGAAGTGGTTGATACCGGCATCGAACGCGGTGCGCAGCAAGGCGCGCTGGGTATCGATGGGTGTGGCATCGCCGAAGTTGTGCCACAGGCCCAGGGACAGGGCCGGCAGCACCAGGCCGCTGCGGCCGACACGGCGGTAAGGCATGCGCGCATAGCGCTCGGGGTGTGCGATGTAGCTCATGGTTGGCCTCGCTCGGCAAAGTTGGGGTTGACGGGGCGCGCCAGCCCCAGGTGCTCGCGCAAGGTGCGGCCCTGGTACTGGCGGCGGAACAGGCCACGGCGCTGCAGTTCGGGGACCACTTGGCTGGCGAAGTCCTCCAGGCCCTGGGGCAGATGCGGCACCAGCACGTTGAAACCATCGGCGGCCCGGCCTTCAAACCAGGCCTGGAGTTGGTCGGCGATGTGCGATGGCGTGCCGACCAGGCTGTAATGCCCTCGCCCGCCGGCGATGCGCCGGCCCAGTTCGGCCAGGGTCAGTTGTTCATTGCCGGCCAGTTCGGTCAGCAGTTGCTGGCGGCTGCGCTGGCCGTCCTGGGTCGGTGGCAGCTCGGGCAATGGCCCGTCCAGCGGGTAGCCGGACAAGTCGAAGTTGCCCAGCATGCGCCCCAGCAAAGCGACGCCGACACGGGGATCGACCAAGTCCTGGAACTGCTGGAACTTGTCCTGCGCTTGGGCAGCACTGCGCCCCACCACGACAAACACGCCGGGCATGATCTTCAGCGAATCTTCGCCACGCCCATGCCGCGCCAGGCGGCCCTTGAGGTCGCTGTAAAAGGCCTGGGCACGGGCCAGGCTGGGTTGGGCGGTGAACACCACTTCGGCGCTTTCGGCGGCCAGTTCGCGACCGGCCTCGGAGGAGCCGGCCTGCACCAGCACCGGCCGCCCCTGGGGTGAACGGGCAACGTTGAGCGGCCCCTTGACGCGAAAGTGCTCCCCTGCGTGGTCCAGGGTGCGTACCGCGTCCGGGCGATGGAACTGGCCGCTGGCCTTGTCGCGCACAAAAGCGTCATCCGCCCAGCTGTCCCACAAGCCCTGCACCACCTGCTGGAACTCGCGGGCCCGGGCATAGCGCTGGGCGTGCGGGATATGCGCATCGCGGCCGAAATTACCGGCCTCGGCGGCGGCATCGGAAGTGACCAGGTTCCAGCCGGCACGCCCGCCGGAAAGATGGTCCAGCGAAGCGTACTTGCGCGCCACGTGGTAGGGCTCGTTATAGCTGGTGGTGGCCGTGGCGATCAGGCCGATGCGTTCGGTCACCGCGCTCAGTGCC
Organism: Pseudomonas sp. P39-UII1; assembly: GCF_039672635.1. NCBI lineage: Bacteria > Pseudomonadati > Pseudomonadota > Gammaproteobacteria > Pseudomonadales > Pseudomonadaceae > Pseudomonas > Pseudomonas sp. P39-UII1. Next base: position 24,399 of record NZ_JBDFPP010000029.1, on the reverse strand, counting down.
GACAGCAGGGTCAGCGGCTCGAAGTACACCGAGCGGGCGCTGTGGCTGGCCAAGGCATCGGTCGGCGCGGCGACGCTGTCGGCAACGAAAAGCGCATCGAAACAGGCCGCCTCGGCGACTTGCGCGGCGCGCCGGTAGCTGGCGAAGTCCATCGGGTCGGCCGGCACATCCGGGTGGCGCCAGGCCGCCAGGTGGTGCCCGGTGGCCATCAGGAAGGCGCCGAGGCTCATTTGACGATTCATGTCGATCTCCTTGCAGGGGCCGCTGTGCGGCCCGAAGGGCTGGGTAATCTCCCACCGTTGAAAACGCGCTTAGAAGTCCTTGCGAAGCTGCACGCCGAAATAGCGCCCGTCGTCGCGTGGCACCGAGCGGTAGATGTAGTCCCCGCCACTGGCCAGCATTTGCGCGTACGACTTGTCACCGAGGTTCTTGCCCAACAGCGCCACGCGCCAGCCGTCGTTGTAGTCGGCCAGGGCAATGCTGGCGTTCCAGATACCGTAGGCGCCCTGCACGGTGTCGGGGTTTTGATCGAGGCTGAACTGCACCTCGTCCTGCCAGCTGTAGTCGCTGGACAGCTCGATATCCAGGCCGTTGTCCAGCGGTATGGTGTAGTCGGCCCGCACGTAGGTTTTCCAGTCCGGGGTGAACGGCAGGTGGCCGCCATCGATGTTGCAGTTGGCCGCCGCGCCTACCGGGCAGTTGAAGTGGTCGACCCGGGCCTTGGTGTAGGCCATCGCCGCCGACAGTTTGAGCTGGCGGGTGGCCTGGAAGCTGGCGTCGAGCTCCACGCCCTGGGTCTTGACCTTGCCGGCGTTGACCAGGCGGGTGACCACCTGGTTGGCGACGGTATCGAAGAAGTTGGCCTGGTAGTCGTCGTAGTCGGTGTGGAACACCGCGAGGTTGGCCATCAGGCGGTTGTCCAGCGCGGTGCCCTTGAGGCCGATTTCATAAGCGTCGGAGGTTTCCGGCTTGAGCGCATCGGTGTCGCGCGGCTGCATGTTGAAGAACACGTTGTAGGCCGGGCCTTTGTAGCCGCGCGAATAGGTCACGTAGCCGGTCAGGTTGTCGTTGAAGTCGTACTGCAGGCCGGTGCGGCCGCTCCAGCCGTCCTCGTCCACCGAGCCGGAGCTGGACGTGGATGGCTGGATGCCGGTCACGGCAGTGGCGGCTGTGGAGACGCGACGGTGGTCATAGTCGAGGTCGTCGTGGGTCCAGCGCAGGCCGAAGATGGCACGCAAGTCGTCGGTGAAGTTGAAGGTGTTTTCGCCGAACAGGGCGACGCTGTCGTTGGTGGTGGAGTAATCCGCCCGCCCGCGGTTGGCCACAGCATCATTGACCGACAGGCGCTGGTAGGTTTCGTTGGACGTGCCATGCATGTAGAAGGCGCCCAGCACGTATTCGTTGAACTGCCCTTTGGGCGAGGTCAGGCGAAACTCTTGGCTGTACTGGTCGTAATCAACCGTGCCCTTGTCGTGGGAAGCGGTCACGGGCAGCAAGGCCCGGCGATCGCCGTCCTGGTACTGGGTGTTGTCCCAGCCGCGCCAGGCGCTGATCGAAGTCAGGGTGTAATCGCCCAACTGCCAGTCGAGCTGGGCCGACAGGCCCTGGTTCTCGTCTTCGACATGGGTTTTGAAGTCGCTGTTGATGTCGCGGTTGTGGGCGCTTGGCGTTACCGGACGAAGCTGGTTGGTGAAGGCGGTACTGGCGCGGGTGACCACGCCGCTGGGCAAGGTGTCTTCACCCTTCATGTAGTCGCCGATCAGGGTCAGGCGCAGGGCTTCGCTGGGCTCGAACTCCAGCTTGCCGCGCACACCTTTGCGCCCGTAACCGTTGACGTCATGGCCATTGGCGACGTTTTCGACGTTGCCGTCGTAGTCGCCCCATAGGGTGCTCAGCGAGCCCTTGAACTGCTCGTTCAGGCGCCCGCCAATGCCAAAGCGCAGGCGGTTTTCGTCACCCCCGCCGAAGTGTGAATAGTCCACGTAGCCCTGGGTGTGCTCGGGGATGGCTTTACTCACCACGTTCAATACACCGGCCGAGGCATTCTTGCCGAACAGCGTGCCCTGCGGGCCGCGCAGCACTTCGATGCGCTCAAGGTCGAGCAGGTCGAGGGTGGACTGGCCAGGGCGGCCGAACACCACGCCATCCACCACCGTGGCCACGGTAGGCTCCACGCCTGGGGACGTGGAGATGGTGCCCACGCCACGGATGAACAGCGATGTGTCCTTGTTCGAAGCACCGGCACGGTAGTTGAGGGTGGGTACTTGCTGGACGATGCTGGCAACGTTGTTGCGGTTGTCACGCTCAAGCTGTTCGCCATCGACCACCGACACCGCCACCGGTACTTCCTGGAGGGTCGATTCACGCCGGGTGGCGGTGACGGTCACCGCGCCCAGCGACGTGGCCTGCGGCGCTTGCTCGACCGTCTCTGCGGCCTGGGCGCATTGGCCGACGGCGGCCAGCAGCACGGCGGCAGCCAAAGGGTGGTGTTGGGTAAAGGGGAAGGCGCTACGGCTTATATGCATGATGCTCACTCTGCCAATCGAGACCAGACCAGGCCCGGGCATGGGCCGACACGGATGTTGCTGTGGGTGTCTGGTCTCGCTCGTGCGAGTGGCAGGCGCTTGCCAACAGCAGCGCTTGTTAGCGCTAACATGAGCAAGTATCAGGACCGCTGCTTAGCAGGTCAAATACTAAAAAAGCAGATTTATATGCCATTAAGCTATTTGCCAGCGGCCTGCACGTTAGCGCTAACATCGCGGCATTTCATCCAGGAATCCACCTGTGAGCCAAGCCAAGGATTCACCCCGCAAACGCCGCGGCGCCGGCCGGGTCACCCTCGCCGAAGTGGCGCGCGCGGCCGAGGTCTCGGCCATCAGCGTTTCGCGCTACTTCAACCAGCCCGAGCAGGTGTCACCGCCCCTGCGCGAACGCATCGAGGCCGCCGTGCAAGCGTTGGGTTATGTACCCAATCTGGTGGCTGGCGGCCTGGCGTCGGCCCGCGGGCGAATCGTCGGCATGGTGATCCCGAACATCTCCGGCCCGATCTTCGCCCAGACCATCCAGGCCTTCAGCGACACCCTCAGCCAGCACGGCTATCAGCTGCTCCTGGCTTCCAGTTACTTCGATGAGGCGCAGGAAGAAAGCGCCGTGCGTGCCTTTCTGGGGTGGTCGCCTGCTGCGCTGGTTGTCACCAGCCGTTTTCACAGCCCGGGCACCGAAAAAATGCTGGCGGACGCCGACGTGCCGGTGGTGGAGATCTGGGACTACAGCCCGCAGCGCACGCCTTTGCAGGTTGGTTTTCTGCATCATCAGGTTGGCGTGCAGGCCTGCCGTTACCTGCTGGACAAGGGCCACCGACGGATCGCCTTCGTGCAGAACAGCGCTGCGGGCGACCTGAGTGCCCTGGAGCGGCGCGACGGTTACATCGAAACGCTCAAGGCAGTCGGGCTTGAGCCCTGGGTGTTTGTGCCGTCTGCCAATACCGCTCCGTTCGAAGCGGGCAAGCAGGCCATGGAGGCATTGATTCGGCGCAGCCCGCGGCCGCAGGCGATCATCTTCGCCAACGACAACCTGGCTGCAGGTGCCCTCCTCGCCGGCCAGCGCGCCGGGCTGCGGCTGCCCGAGGACATGGCAATCGTGGGGTTTGGTGACTATGCGTTTGCCGAAATGCTGTTGCCGAGCCTGACCACCTTGCGCCCGCCATCGCGGCAGATTGGCGAGTTGGCTGCGTTGCGAGTACTGCAGCACCTGGGGGCGGTGACGCATGAGGGTGAGGTGCAACGCCTGAACTTGCTGGAATGTGAGCTGATAGGCCGTGAAAGTGCGTAGCGCGCTGGCCAGGTGAAAACCGTGGGCTGGCTGCGGGGTGCGCGGCCAGCCCACTGGCGCTGTCGTTACTCAACGACCCCGCAGGCAAACCGTGCACCACCGCCACCGAGTTTCTCGGGGTGATCGCTGTGGTTATCACCCCCGGCATGCACCATCAGCGCATGCCCTTTGAAATCAGCCGCCTTCAGGCGTGGCGCCAATACGGGGTAAGTGGCCTTGCCGTCAGCGCCGACATACAGCGCTGGCAGGTCACCACGGTGGCCGCTGTCGTCATAGGGACCCTTGTGCGCATTGGTCTTGTCCGGGTCCCAATGGCCGCCCGCTGCGCCTGCAGGCACGGGCTTGCCGTTCTCCTCGGCCGGTGCACACGAGGGGTTCTGGTGCAGGTGAAAGCCATGCACGCCTGGCGGCAGGTCCTTGAGGTCCGGCGTGAGCACGGTGCCGTATTTGTTCTGTTCGATGCTGATGGTGCCGATCACTTTGCCGGGGCCATCGGGCCCGGCGAGCTTGAGCTCCACCGTCTGCGCGGCCTGAGCGAGGCCGGCGGTGGCCAGTAACGCGGTGAATAGCACTGCTTTCATGTCGTGTCTCCATGGCTTGGGATGCGCGGGTGTCGTACCCACATAACAGGTGGGACTGCGCAGGTTGCCAGGCATTCCATCCGGCCACAGAATGAAATACTTCCTTCCGGAGCCTGTCCGCGTGTCCCTCAAAGCCTTGCGTACCCTCGTGACAATCGCTCGTCATGGCACCTTCGCGCGTGCCGCCGACCTGCTCAGCCTCACGCCCTCGGCGGTGAGTTTGCACATCAAGACGCTGGAGGATGAGCTGCAGGTGCCATTGTTCGACCGCAGCCGCCGGCAGGTGGTGCTGACCGAGGCCGGGCAGCTGGCCGTGGCGCGGGCCGAAACCATCCTGGCGGCCTACGACGAACTGGCCGATGCCCTGGCCAGCGGCCCGCGCCTGCGCGGCCGGCTGCGCCTGGGCGCGATCCATACGGTATTGGCGCGGCGCCTACCCAAGGCGCTGGTGTGGATCAAGGCACATCACCCTGACCTGCACATCAGCGTGGCGTCGGGCATGTCGGCGGAACTGGCGCGGCGCATAGAGGACGGCGACCTGGATGCTGCCATCACCACCGAGCCAGTCAGCCCCTACCCGCAGAGCCTGGACTTCACGCCCTTGTTCGAGGACCGCTTCTGGGCCATTGCCAGCCCCGAGCTCGCTGGCCAGAGCCTGCCGCAGCTGTTGGCCAGCCAGCCGTTTCTGCGCTTCGACAAGCGCGCCTGGGCTGGCCGGCAGATCGAACAGGAACTGCGCCGCCAGCACCTGCAGGTCAGCGAACAGATGGAGCTCGACAGCCAGGAAGCGCTGGCGCACATGGCGGTGATGGGCCTGGGGGTTGCGATCATCCCCGTGTCGGACGAAGACCTGCAGCGCTTGCCGCCGGCCACCTGCCTGCCGTTTGGCGAACCGCAGCTGAAACGGCGGGTGGTGCTGCTGGAGCATGAGAAAAGCCAGCGACGGCATCTGAGTGCAGTGTTGAAGACCGCACTGGAAGCTTGATCGGGCTGCGATAACCCTGCAGTTTTTCTCAACAGTCACTGCAGAAATCAGCGTTTTTACCAATCAGTCAGCCAAGCTACCCTGTGCCGGTACCCGACCACGGACCGTCACCCATGCTCCAGTTGCTGCTGACCACCTTGCTGCCCATCGTTCTGTTGATCGCCCTGGGTACACTGCTTCGCGTGCACGGTTTTCTCGGGGAGCATTTCTGGCCGGGCGCGGAGCGCCTGAGCTACTACGTGCTGCTGCCCTCGCTGTTTCTCCACGGCCTGGCCACCGCCAACCTTGATGGCGTGCCGGTGCTGGGCATGGTCGGCGTGCTGATGCTCTCGACCGTGCTCGGCGCTGCGCTGCTGGTGCTGTATCAGGGCGCGGTGAACCACGACGGTGCGGACTTCACCTCGGTGTTCCAGGGCGGCGTGCGTTTCAACAATTACATCGGCGCCACGTTGGCGGCGGGTATCTACGGCAGTGCCGGCATTGCACTGGCGGCGGTGGCCAATGCCGCCATCGTGCCGTTGGTGAACCTGCTGTGTGTGCTGGTGTTCGCTCGTTTCAGTGCACGCCATAGCTCCCCGGCCACGGTGCTGCGGGCGATCTTCGCCAACCCGCTGATCGTCGGCTGTGCCGGTGGGTTGCTGCTGCGCGTCACTGGCCTGGGCTTGCCGGCAGGTATCGAGCCGACGGTCAAAGCACTGGGCCAGGCTGCCCTGCCCCTGGGCCTGCTGTGCGTCGGCGCCGCGCTGGGTGGCGCCAGCATCGGCCGCCAGGTGCGGCCGCTGCTGGCCGCCTCGATGTTCAAATTTCTGGTCATGCCCTTGACCACCTGGGGCCTGTGCCGCCTGCTTGGCCTGGGCGGTCAGGCGGCGGTGGTGGCGGTGCTGTTCCAGGCGCTGCCGACGGCTTCGTCATCCTATGTGATGGCACGGCAGATGGGCGGCAACGCACCGTTGATGGCGACCATCATCGCCCTGCAGACGGTGGCCGCCGCCGTGACCTTGCCCTTGGTGTTAATGCTTTCGCTGAATTGAATACGCTTGGCTAGACTGTCAAGCAACCCACAGTTCGGAACCTCGACCATGCGCCTTTCGTGGATGGTGATCGGCTTGACCTCGGCCCTGCTCGCAGGCCCTACACATGCTGCCGACACTGCCAAGGCCGCAGTGGCCGAAGACAAGGCCGAGGTGCTGGAGAAAAAAGTGGTCGAAGACGCGCCACCACCAAAAAAGGCCGAAACCCTCACGCCTGTCGAGGTCAAGGCGGTCGACCCGGCGGGCCAGGCACCGATGGACGACAGCATCACCTGCCTGGCACGCACCATCTACTGGGAAGCCAAAGGCGCCGATGAAAAAGACATGAGCGCAGTGGCCAGCGTGGTGATCAACCGATTGGGCAAGGACGGCTTCCCGGACTCGATCTGCGGGGTGGTCAAGCAGGGTGTGGAGAGCAAGTCCTGCCAGTTTTCCTGGTGGTGTGACGGGCGCTCCGACCAGGTCGAGGAACCGCAGCGCTATGACATCGCCAAAGAGATTGCGCGCAAGGCGCTCAACCAGCAGCTCAAGGACAGTACCGGTGGCGCACTGTATTTCCATGACCGCAGGGTGCGCCCGGACTGGGCCAAGGCCTACCGCAGGACCGCCGAAACCCGTCACTTCCTCTTCTACAAGCCGAACCAGGCACTGGCGCGCTGACCCGAGCCGTTCACCAGGCAGTGGTCGCCCTGAGCCTGGCGACCACTGTTTCTCGGCACAGTTACGAATGATTACCAAACCGTCGCACTTTTCAGGCCCACAGTGGTCTACTCCCTCTTTTGCCACCTTCAAGCCTTTGCTGGCGTTTTTTGCTTTGCACGACACCGGGCCAAAAGCCTTGGGCTTGTGTAGGATGAGCAGCGCATACCAAGACGCTGCCAGTCACAGGGAGATCCACATGCGCGTCCTGTCATCCGTTGCCGCCTTGTCGCTGGGCCTGGTCGTTTCGACTTCAAGCCTGGCGGCCACCGGCGAAGAGGCGCAACTGATCGATTCGATCAATGCCTACCGCAGCCAGGCTCAGCCTTGCGGCGGCGAAGCATCGCTGGAGCTGCCACCGCTCAACAGCGATACCCGCCTGGCGCTGTCGCCAGAAGGCACCCGCGACCTGCAGCAGGCCATGACCCGTGCCGCCTACCCGATGGTCAACGTGCAGGCCATCAGCCTGTCCGGCCCGCGCGATGCCCGCGCCGCCATGCACGCCATCGAAGAAAGCTTCTGCCAGGTGGTGCTCGACCCGCAATTCGTCGACATTGGCGTCAGCCAGGAGGGCCGCGACTGGCGCGTGGTGCTGGCGCGCCCGCTGCTCAGCGGGCGCCTCGGCGATTGGCAGGCCGAGGGGCAGAAGCTGATGCAGGCGATCAACGTTGCACGCAAGGCCCCGCGCCAATGCGGTGGGCAACCGTTCGCCGCAGCCCCTGCGCTTAGCTGGAGCACTGCCCTGGCGGGGGTCGCGGCCAACCATACGCGGGCCATGGCCAACCAGAACTTCTTCGACCACATCGACCGCGACGGGCGTACGCCGGGCGACCGTGCGGAGCTCGCGGGCTACCTGTACCAACAGATTGGCGAGAATATCGCCGCCGGGCGCGACACCGCGCAGAAAGTGGTCGATGGCTGGCTGGCAAGCCCCGGACATTGCGCCACGTTGATGAACCCGGACTTCCGTGAGGTCGGTGCTGCTTATGCCGTGGACCCGAAGAGCGATGCGGGCATTTACTGGACGGGGTTGTTCGGAACCCCGCAGTGACCATCACGGCGTAGCGCCAGCGCCGTGCAGCCAAACCGCCGGCGCACGCACCGGCCCAGGTAGCTCGCGTCACCCAGCCCCACCTCGTCGGCAATTTGCGCAAGGCTGTGGCTGGAATTGAGCAGGCGCCACCGGGCCTGCTGCAGGCGCATTTCCAACCACCAGGCCTTGGCGCTCATGCCGTGGCTGGCCTGGAACTGCCGGTCCAGTTGCCGTCGGCTGATCGCCAGTTCCGCTGCCAGTCGTTCGATAGTCAAACGCTCCCCCAAATGATGGCGCATCAACGCCAATGCGCGTTGTACCTGACGCCCCTGCCCCGCCTCGGCGTCCAGTGATCGCAAGGCGTGGCGGCTATCGCGGGACTCATCCACCAGCATGTCGGCCAGGCCTTTGAGCGCGCGTGCGCGACCGCAGGCGGCCGCCAGCAGGGCTACCGCAAGGTCGATGGCCGCGGTACCGCCGGCACAGGTAATACGTGCACCGTCGATGCAGTACAGCTGCTCGGGCAGCAACTGCAGGTGGGGAAATGAGGCGCGAAACTCAGCTTCATGCCGCCAATGCACAACCACCTTGTAGCCGTCCAGCAAGCCACAGGCCGCCAGCAGAAAAGCCGCGTTGTCGATGGCCACCAGCTTGGCGCCCGCCTTGGCGGCGCGCTTTAGCAGGCTTTCATAGCGTGGCGCGAGGCCGGCAGTGGCCGCGGCATTGCGGCTGCCGAACAGCACCAGGTAGTCGTAGTCGGCCAACGCGAGCTGCTCGGCAATCGCTTCCACCTGCATCACCGCGCCGCTGCTCGACACCACGGGCTCGCGGGTTAGCCCGGCCAGTGTCCAGCTGCAATAGCGTTGGCGGCTGTAGTCTTCGTCGTCGGCACTGAAGCGCAGCTTGTCGAGAAACGCACCGAACGGCAGCAAGGCGAAGTCCGTCAATGGCAGGATCAACAGGCGAATATCGGGGGGCATGCAAGGATGTCCAGAAACAACCATCAGATGTCCGGATAATACCCTGCTTGTTCGCTGTGGTCGCTTAAACTGCGCCCTTGATCATTGACTGACGCAAGGCGCTGACATGGCTCTGGACACCTGGCTTCTCTACCTGCTGGCAAGCATCGGCCTGTCACTGACACCCGGCCCGAACAGCCTGCTGGCCCTGACCCACGGCGCACTGTATGGCGCGCGTCGCACCTTGTTCACCATCGTTGGCGGGGTGTTCGGCTTCAGCGCATTGATCGCTTTGGCCATGTTCGGGCTCACTGCCCTGCTGCAGGCATCGGCGTCTGTATTGACCGTGCTGAAGTGGGTGGGCGGCGCGTATCTGCTGTGGCTGGGTATCCAGCTGTGGCGCAGCCCGGCGCTGCAGCTGGAGGTGAATACCCGGGCTGCACGGCTGAGCAATGCCGGGATGTTCCGCCAAGGGCTGCTGTCGGCCATGGCCAACCCCAAGGTGCTGCTGTTTTATGGGGCGTTCCTGCCACAGTTCATCGACCCGCAGCGGGGGTTGTTCGTGCAGTTCGTGATCATGGCAGCGACCTTCGCCAGCGTGGAATTCGTGGTCGAATACCTGCTGGCGCGGTTGGCGTTCCGTATCAAGCCTTGGCTGGCCAAGGGGGGTAGAGGTTTCAATCGCTGCTGCGGGGGCTTGTTTGCGTTGATTGGCGTGGCATTGCCGCTCGGGCGCTAGGGTTTGCGCCGCGAAGCCAGCAGGAACACCAGCAGCGCGATGCCAGGCAAGGCGGCGCCCAGCACTGCCACGCCCTGCCAGCCATAGTGGGTAAACAGCGCACTGGCCACTGCCGAGCCCACGGCCCCGCCGAGGAAGATACTGGTCATGTACAGCGCATTGAGCCGGCCGCGGCTGGCCGGGTCCAGCGCATAGACCTCGCGCTGGCCGATCACCATGTTCATCTGCACGGCAAAATCCAACAATACGCCGGTGAGCCCCAGGCCGACCACGCTATACCCCGGGGTGGTCAACCCCAGCAGCAGCGCCGCGGGCGCCAGGATCAGGGCCAACAGTGAAGCGGCGCGGGCATGGCCGGCATCGGCCAGGCGCCCCGCCATCGGCGCTGCGATGGCGCCGACCGCGCCCACCAGGGCAAACAACGCGATCTGGCTTTGCGACAGGCCATGCTCCGACGCCAGGGCCAGTGGTACTGCCGTCCAGTAGAGGCTGAAGGCCGCGAACATCAACGCCTGATACAGCGAACGCTGGCGCAGCACGGCGTGCTGGCGCAACAGGGCGATCAACGACACCATCAGCTGGGCATAGCTGGCCTTGTGGTCGGGCACACGCCGCGGCAGGGTCAACGCCAACAGCAGGATGATCGCCAGCATCAGGCCCGCCGCACCGATGAACACCGTGCGCCAGCCGAAATGGTCAGCCACCAGGCTCGACAGCGGCCGCGCCAGCAAGATGCCCAGCAGCAGGCCGCCCATGATGTTGCCCACCACCCGGCCGCGCTGTTGCTCCGGCGCCAGGTGCGCAGCCAGCGGGATAAGCATCTGCACCGCCACCGAACTGAAGCCGATCAGCAAGGCATAGCCGAGAAACAACTGGCCCTGACCATGGCCGCTGGTGCCTGCCAGCAGCAGGCTCACGCAGGCAAGTACTGCGGTGACGATCATCAAGCGGCGGTTTTCAACCAGGTCGGCCAACGGCACCAGCAACAACAGGCCCAGTGCATAGCCCAATTGGGTCAGTGAGACGATCAGGCTGGCCCGCTCGCTGGACAAGCCAAGGTCCGGGGCAATCAGCCCGACGATGGGTTGGGCATAGTAGATATTGGCGACGATCGCGCCGCAGCAGAACGCCAGCAGCGTAACCAGGGCGCGGCTCAGGCCCGGCGCTGTGGCCTGGGTGGCGGCAAGAGAGGGGTTCATGCGAGATTCCTCGGCATTGGGGTGGAATATGCCGGGCACATTAGCGGGGCCGTGCTGGCAAGGGAATCCAGGCGCGGCGCAACGAGCCTTTGCGCCGCGCGCAACGCCAGCAGCTCAAGGCGCGATCAGGCCTTCGCAGAACGTGATGAAGGCCTGAACGCGCCGTGACCCGCGATGGTTGGGCAGGTACAAGGCATTGATGCTGTCGTTGGCGGCCCCAGGGCTGATCCGCCAATCGCTGAACAGCCGCTGCAAACGGCCAGCAAGCACGTCTTCGCGGACCAGCCAGTCGGCCAGCAGCGCGATGCCGCTGCCCGCCAATGCTGCTTCACGCAGCAGGTCGGCGTTGGCACTGCGCAGCGGGCCGCTCACGTCCAGTTCCAGGGCCTGGTCGCCGCGCTGCAGCCGCCAGGGCCGCGCCTTCTGCCCGTAGCGAAAGCGCAGGCAGGCGTGCTCCAGCAATTGCCCGGGGTGCTGCAACGCTTCGCGCCCAGCCAGGTATTCAGGGCTAGCCACCAACCAACGCTCGAAGCGGCCGAGCTGCCGGCACACCAGTTCGTCGTTCGGCGAAGGGTCGCCTAGGCGAATCGACAGGTCGTAGCGGCCGTCCAGCAGGTCGTCGAGACGGTCGCTCATGTCGATGTCCAGCTCCAGCGCAGGATGGCGCGCCAGAAACGGCCCCAGGTGCGGCGCTATCACGCGCCGGCCGAACTCCACCGGCAGGCACAGGCGCAGTACACCGACAGGCTCATTGCCACGGTCGGCGACACTGGCGTCGGCCTCTTCCAACGCTGCGAAGATGTCCCGTGCACGGGCGTAATATCGGGCGCCGGCCTCAGTCAGGGTGACCTGGCGCGTGGAGCGGTTGAGCAATGTGGTACCGAGCGCCGACTCCAGTGCATCGACCAGGCGGGTCACCGACGAAGTGGCCACCCCAAGCGTGCGCGCTGCGGCGGAAAAGCCCTGGGCGTCGACGGTCGCGGTGAACATCTTCATCGCCAGCAGCTTGTCCATATGATTCCCTTTGCTTGAAGTCTCAGAAAAGTCCTACATCCTGCATGGGCGGTCAAGAAGCGCGCCGCCTTTCAATGCAGTCCATAGTGAATTACCTCCCATAGAGTGAGTATTCCTATGAAACCCGCCAACGTGCTGACCCCCCTTCCCCCTTGCGACCCTGCCGCGCCCGAGTGCGTCGATGACCTGCTGCAACGCCCCGGGCTACGCATCGAACGTATCGTTTCCAGCGGCCAATGCAGCCCGCCAGGCTTCTGGTACGACCAGCCCGAAGGCGAATGGATCGTACTGCTAAGCGGCGGTGCAGGGCTGCGCCTGGAACATGAAGCGCACACCCGGCTGCTGGCACCGGGTGATTGCCTCGACATCCCCGCCCACTGCCGCCATCGCGTCGAGTGGACCGCCCCCGGCACCCACACTGTCTGGCTCGCCGTGTTCTACAGCAGCGCAGCGCCCTGGCCAGCCAGCTGACCTGACCGCTCCAAACAGCCCCTTTTAACGCCTGCGCGGCTCCCGGCCATGGCGCAGTGCCCCCGCTCGCCTGTGAAACGCTACTCACAGCACGGCTTCAACCCCAACGCTGGACTTCCCGCATGCATCACATCGCTACCGACCGCACGATCCGCAACGCCTTGCGCAGCTCCGCCTTCGGCCTGGGTGCCGCCTCCTTCTGCGGCACCGCCCTCGCCGCGCCACCGGCCATCGAACTGCAGGACACCGATGTCACAGCGCCGGCCGCCATCAGCCCGCGCACCGAACGCTCAGCGTCGGTCAAGCAGGTTGCACCGCTGCTCGACACACCGCAGACCATCACGGTGGTGCCTGCCCCCGTGCTTGCTCAGCAACAGGCGCTCAGCTTGCGCCAGGTGCTGTCGAATGTTTCCGGCATCACCTTCAATGCCGGTGAAGGCGGTGGCGGCTCGGGCGACAGCATCAACATCCGTGGCTTCTCCGCCAACAACAACATCCAGGTCGACGGCCTGCGCGACAGCGCCCAGACCACACGTTCCGACACGTTCAACACCGAGCAGGTCGAGGTCATCAAAGGCCCCAACTCGGTGTTTGGCGGTGCCGGCACTACCGGCGGCACCATCAACCTCATCAGCAAGCAGCCGCAGTACCAGCCCTTCACCCACCTGGGTGGCAGCGTGGGCAGCGCCGACTATCAACGCCTGACCCTGGACAGCAACCAGCCACTGGGCAACATCGGCCAAGGCGGTGCAGTGCGCATCAACCTGATGACGCACCGCAACGAGGTGCCTGGCCGCCCCGGCATCGAACAGCAGCGCTGGGGCATCGCGCCCGCGCTTCAGCTAGGCCTGAGCGACGCCACCTGGCTGACCCTGAGCGCCTTGCATCAGGTTGATGACAACCTGCCCGACTACGGTGTGCCAGCCCTGGATGGCAAGCGCCTGACAGGTGTCGACCGCAAGGCCTACTTCGGCTGGAAAAACCTCGACAAGGAACACATCGAGCAGAACCAGTTCACGCTCAAGCTGGAGCACGACTTCAACGAACAATTGCAGCTGCAGCAGTTGGCCCGCCATGGGCAGCTCAAGCGCGACACGGTGGTGTCTGCCTCCCATGTCAACACCGAAGGTTTGCCGCCTGGGCGTTACCGCCCGGCTGGGCCACAGGGGTATGGCCGCGATGCCAGCACGTACATGTGGATCAGCCAGACCAGCCTGCGTGGCCACAATCAGTTGCTGGGCATGAGGCATGATTGGGTAGTTGGCGTTGAGTTGTCCCGCGAGACGCTGGACTTGAACACCTACCATCACGGCCTTGGCAAAGAACATTACCCAGGCAACGGCTATGAACTGGGTAACCCGCCCGTATATTGGACCGGGCCGCAGCAAAAGGCTGTCATGGGGTACAGCAAAACCGCGTTGACCGACCAGGCACTGTACCTGTTCGACACCGTGGCGCTGAATGACGCCTGGAGCTTGCACCTTGGCCTGCGCCATGACCGCTTCACCGGCAGCGCCAAAGGTTACTCCGCGGCCAACGTTCGCAACTCGGCGCTCAACACCGAGGACAACACCCTGAGCAGCCGTGCAGGGTTGGTCTACTCGCCAACGGAGCACGGCCGCGTCTACCTCGCCTGGGGCAATTCCTTCAACCCGTCGGCCGAAGCATTGGCCGGTAACGGGCGCGATCTAACCGTGGCAACCGCAGGCCTTGCCCCGGAAAGGAATCAGACCTGGGAGCTGGGCAGCAAGTGGGACTTGCTTGACCAGCGGCTGGAACTGGATGCGGCGGTATTTCAAATCATCAAGAGCAACGCCCGCGAAGCCTTGGCGGACGGCTCCACCGAGTTGTCCGGCAAACAACGCGTTCAAGGCGTGGAGCTGGGGCTCACGGGCCACCTGAGCGAGCGCTGGACGGTGTTTGCCAACTATACCTTCCTGGACAGTGAAACCCTCGAAGCCGCCGCCGAGGGGAAGAGCTTCGCCAGCAAAGGCCAGGCACTGGGCAATACACCGCCCCGCTCGATGAACCTCTGGACTACCTACCAGGTCACCGATGACTGGACCCTAGGCTACGGCGCCCGGCATGTCAGCGAACGCAACGTGACCTCCAGCACCACCGCCAAGCTCGATGCCTACTGGCTTCACAATGCCATGCTCGGTTATCGCGTGAGCCGGCAACTGGACCTTCAGCTGAACGTCAACAACGTATTCGACAAGGCTTATGTGGAGCGGGTGCGTCAGCAGAGGGGCGGCGCTGCACGCTCATCGGCCGTCGAGTACGGCGCGAGCCGGGCGGCAATCCTGACCGGCAATTATCGCTTCTAAGTAGAAAAAGGCCTGCTTTACGGCAGGCCTTCAGGACTAAGACAAAAGTATGATCCACGTTCATCAACCGCGAGCAAACACGTTGTTTGCCGCAGACTTCACCGCGTGATCTACACTTTTCGCGACAACCGCGCAAGTTCAACCCTGCGACAATCAGCCTCACAATATTATGTACTAACTTGTTAATTAGCTTGCTAAGGGCTTAAACTGCGCCCATTCCACCTGCTGAGATCCCTGGCATGAACGAAACACCGCGCGCCTCTGGCGCCACAAAAATCATCCTGGTCGGCTTGGGCGTTATCGTCGCCCTGCTCGGCCTTCTCCTGGCTGCTGGCGGCATCAAGCTGGCTGGCCTGGGCGGTTCCTGGTACTTCCTGATCGGCGGCCTGGCCATGGCCATCGCTGGGGTGCTCATCGCCCGGCGCAAAAAAGCTGGTGCCTGGCTGTACGCTGCTTTCCTGGTCGGTACTGCACTGTGGGCAGTGATCGACGCCGGACTGGTGTTCTGGCCGCTGTTCTCGCGCCTGTTCATGTTCGGCGCAATCGGCATGGTCGTGGCGCTGGTCTACCCGCTGCTGGTCCGCGCCAATGGCGGTAGCACCGGCCGTGGTGCCTACGGCATCGCCGGTGTGCTGGCCGTGGTGCTCGTGATCGCCGCCGGCAACATGTTCGTTGCCCACCCAAGCGTCGCGCCCACCGGCAAAGGCCCGGGCATGACCCCGGTAGAAGCCGGCAAGGAGCAGAAGGACTGGGCCCACTACGGTAATACCGAAGGTGGCAGCCGCTTCGCCGCGCTGGACCAGATCAACCGCGACAACGTCGACAAGCTCAAGGTGGCGTGGACCTACCACACCGGCGACGTGGCCATCAGCGACGGCAACGGTGCCGAAGACCAGCTGACCCCGCTGCAGGTCGGTAACAAGGTGTTCATCTGCACCCCGCACAACAACCTGATCGCGCTCGATGCCGACACCGGCAAAGAGCTGTGGAAGAACGAGATCAACGCCCAGTCCAAGGTCTGGCAGCGTTGCCGCGGCATGGCGTACTTCGACGCCACCGCGCCGATCGCCCAGCCAACCCAGCCGAACAGCTCGCCGATCACCGTCAGCAGCGTAGCGGCCGGTGCCAACTGCCAGCGTCGCCTGCTGACCAACACCATCGACGGCCGCCTGATCGCCGTTGATGCCGACACCGGTGAGTTCTGCCAGGGCTTCGGCAACAATGGCCAGGTCAACCTGATGGAAGGCCTCGGTGATGTGCCGGACTCCTTCTACCAGCTGTCCTCCGCGCCACTGATGGCCGGTACCACCGTGGTGGTTGGCGGGCGTGTCGCCGACAACGTCCAGACCGACATGCCAGGCGGCGTGATCCGTGGCTTCGACGTGATCACCGGGGCCATGCGCTGGGCTTTCGACCCGGGCAACCCGGAAGACCGCAACGCCCCGGCTGATGGCAGCACCTATGTGCGCAGCACCCCGAACAGCTGGGCGCCGATGTCCTACGACCCGGCGATGAACACCGTATTCCTGCCGATGGGCTCGTCGTCCACCGACATCTACGGTGTCGAGCGCAACAAGCTGGACCACACCTACGGCGCTTCGGTGCTGGCATTGGACGCGACCACTGGCAACGAGAAGTGGGTGTTCCAGACCGTGCACAACGACCTGTGGGACTTCGACCTGCCGATGCAGCCAAGCCTGATCGACTTCACCAAGGACGACGGCAAGTCGGTCCCTGCAGTCGTGATCGGCACCAAGGCCGGGCAGATCTACGTGCTCGACCGCGCCACCGGCAAGCCGCTGACCCAGGTCGACGAAGTACCGGTCAAGCCAAGCGACATCCCGAACGAACCGTACTCCCCAACCCAGCCTAAATCGGTGGGCATGCCGCAGATCGGCGCGCAGACCCTGACCGAGTCGGACATGTGGGGCGCCACGCCGTACGACCAGCTGCTGTGCCGTATCGACTTCAAGAAGATGCGCTATGACGGTCTGTACACCGCACCGGGCACCGACATATCGCTGAGCTTCCCGGGTTCGCTGGGTGGCATGAACTGGGGCAGCCTCTCCACCGACCCGGTGCATGGTTTCATCTTCGTCAATGACATGCGCCTGGGCCTGTGGATCCAGATGATCCCGTCGCAGAACAAGGGCCAGGCCGCTTCCGGTGGCGAAGCGCTGAACACCGGCATGGGCGCTGTACCGCTCAAGGGCACCCCGTATGCGGTGAACAAGAACCGCTTCCTGTCGATCGCCGGCATCCCGTGCCAGGCACCGCCGTTCGGTACCCTCACTGCCATCGACATGAAGACCCGCCAGGTGGCCTGGCAAGTACCGGTCGGCACTGTGGAAGATACCGGCCCGCTCGGCATCCGCATGCACCTGCCGATCAAGATTGGCCTGCCAACCCTGGGCGGCACCCTGTCGACCCAAGGCGGCCTGGTGTTCATCGCCGGCACCCAGGACTTCTACCTGCGCGCCTACGACAGCAGCAACGGTAACGAAATCTGGAAGGCCCGCCTGCCGGTGGGTAGCCAGGGCGGCCCGATGACCTATGTCTCGCCGAAGACTGGCAAGCAGTACGTGGTAATCACTGCGGGCGGCGCCCGTCAGTCGACTGACCGTGGCGACTATGTGATTTCTTACGCTCTGCCGTAAACCGCGTCGCTTTCATCGCCGGCAAGCCGGCTCCCACAGGGTCGATGCAAACCCTTGTGGGAGCCGGCTTGCCGGCGATGAGGCCCTGACAGTTCAACCGAGACCCAGCAATGCCATCCGTTATTCGTATCACTTCTCCCCTGCTTCTGGCCTTGGCCAGCACCACTGCCCTGGCCGACGGTGACCTCCTGACCCGCAGCACCATGACCGGTGACTGGGGTGGCTTGCGTCACCAGCTCGAGGAAGACGGTGTCAAGATCACCGGCGACTACAGCGGTGAAACCGCCTACAACGCCCACGGTGGCCTGCACCGTTCGGCGCGCTACTCGCAGAACCTCAAGTTCGGCGTGCAGTTCGACCTGTCGAAACTGTATGGCCTGGACAACGGCGGCAAGGTCCAGTTGACCATCAACGACCGCCGCGGCAACAGCGCCTCGGAGGACCTGGTGGGCAACCGCCTGCCGATCCAGGAAAACTACGGTGGCCTGTACACCCGTCTGACCGAACTGAGCTACGAGCGCAGCCTGTTTACCCCGGCGCTCAACGTCAAGCTCGGCTACATGGCCATGGGCAACGACCTCGGCGGCCTGGACAGCGGCATCCTGTGCAACTTCATGAACGCCGGCTTCTGCGGCCACCCGCTGAACATGTCCGGTGGCAGCGGCTGGACCAACTACCCCAACGCGCACCTCGGTGTACGCGTGAAGTACGACCTGTCACCGTCCTGGCAACTGCGCGTGGCGGCGTTCAACGTCGACCCGGAAAGCAACGGCAACTCCAGCCGCGCCTGGCACCTGGGCCCCAAGCACACCACCGGCACGGTGGTACCGGTTGAGCTGGTGTACAAACTGCAGGGTGAACTGCCGGGTGAGTACAAGCTGGGCTACTACTACGACAGCTCCGACGTCAAACGCATCGGCAGCGACAAGGAAGTGTCCGGCCGTGGCGGCCATTACCTGCTGATCGACCAGGCGGTGTGGAACGATGCCAGCTCGCCAGGCCGCAGCCTGCATGCCTTTGGCCAGTACTCGGCGTCGAGCGAAGCAGCCTCGCCGTTCACCAAGTGGTATGGCACCGGCGTCGTGTTGTACAAGCCGTTCGAAGGCCGCCCGCGTGACACCCTGTCGCTGGGCTATGGCCGCGCCGTACCCAACCCGCGCAGCCGCGACGTGCTGGAACACGCCGCGTTCAATGCCGGGCAGCAGTTCCCGAACATCGACAGTGCCGAGCAGTTGATCGAACTGAGCTATGGCTACCAGGCTACCCCGTGGCTGAACCTGCGCCCGGATGTGCAGTACATCATCGAGCCAGGTGCCTTCTCCGGGAAGGACATCGATAACGCGCTGGTGGTCGGCCTGCAGGTCAAGGCGACTTTCTGAGGCTTCGGGGCCGCTTTGCGGCCCATTCACGGGGCAAGCCCGCTCCCACAGGTTCCAGGAACAACTGTCCAATCTGTGGGAACGGGCTCGCCCCGCGAAGCGGCCGTCGCCGTCAGCCCTGCTGGAGGTAATCCACCAGCCTCAGCAGCATTGCATCACAGCCCTGCAACTGCTCCACGCTGACAAACTCATCCGGCTTGTGCCCCTGCTCCATGCTCCCCGGGCCACACACCACGGTCGGGATACCCGCCTGATCGAACAGCCCGCCTTCCGTACCAAAGGCCACCGTGCCGAAAGCCTGCGACCCACAGAGCTTGGCGAGCAACCGCGCCGCCTCGCTGTCGGCTGGCGTCGCCAAGCCCGGATATGCACTGATCGGCTCCAGGCGGATGCTACTGGCTGCATTCACCTTGCGCATACGGGGCAGCAACTCTGCTTCGGCATACGTCTGCAGTTGGTCGGCCACCGTCTGTGCTTCGAAGCCTGGCAAGGCACGCACCTCGAAGTCGAAGGCACACTCCTCGGGCACGATGTTCAATGCCCTGCCCCCTTTGATAACACCGGTCTGTACCGTCGAGAACGGTGGGTCGAAACGCTCGTCATGCTGCTCAGGCAACGCCAGTGCATCCCCGATCTCGCCCAGTTTCCCGATCAGCCTGGCGGCATACTCGATGGCATTGACCCCGTAAGGCGCATAGGCCGAATGGCACGCGGCGCCATGCACCTGGCAGCGCATGGCCAGTTTGCCCTTGTGCCCGAGCACCGGCTTGAGTTCGGTGGGCTCGCCGATCAGGCACATGCGCGGCTTGTGCGGGCGCTGTTCGAGCGCCGCAAGCATCGAGCGCACGCCCAGGCAACCAACTTCCTCGTCATAGGAGAACGCCAGGTGCACGGGCATGCGCAGCGGCTGCGCCAGAAACGCCGGCATCGCAGCCAGCACCGAGGCAATGAACCCCTTCATGTCGGCGGCACCACGGCCATACAGCCGCCCATCCCGCTCTGTCAGTTCAAATGGATCAACCGTCCACGCCTGGCCGTCCACCGGCACCACGTCGGTATGCCCGGACAGCACCACACCGCCGATATCCTTGGGGCCGATCGTGGCAAACAGGTTAGCCTTGGTGCCCTCAGGGTTGTGAAACAGCTCGCTCTCTACGCCGAGCGCGGCCAGGTAATCGCGAATAAAACCGATCAGCTGCAGGTTGGAATCGCGGCTGACCGTGGCAAAGCCGATCAGCCGGGCCAGCAAGGCGCGGCTGCTGAACTCACTCATCGCCAGGCACCCCATAGCTGGGCGCCGTGGTGGGGTCGAGGGCGCGGGTAACGTAATCCTGCATTTGCGGGCGGTACGCCTGCCACAAACCATCGAGTGCACCGATCGGGTCCTGCTCAGCCCAGTCGACGCGCAGGTCCACCAGCGGCCACGTCAGCTCGCCGGCAATCTTCAACGCCGCCGAGTGCACCGGGCCTGCCTCGCCACCCGCCGCCATTGCCGCGTGCATGGCTGCCAGCAAGCGGTCGGCCAGGTGCCCGCCAGCCTGCTCGAAGGCCTGCACCATGGCCTCGATCACCTGCACCGATGACAGCAGGTTACCGGCCGCCGCGCATTGCTCACCGGCCACCGCGTTGTGCACGCCCAGCGCTTCCTTGCCGGTGAACAGCGCCACCTGCCCGTGGCTGTCGATCACCGTGACCTGGCGATACTCGCTCCAGCCGTTGGCGCTGAGTACCCGGTCCAGCGCCGCGGCCGGCGGCAGCTGGCCCTGCTCCAGCGCATCGAGAATCTGCGGGCCTAGCGCCGGCAGGGTGATGTTCTGGGTGGACACGGCGCCGACACCTGCACGTACCCAAGGGCAACGGGCACCGACGGCGATGCTCGACGAACTGATTGCGATACCGACCTGGCCGGTTTCCTGGCAGCGACCGATGATGGAAAAGGTCATGTGTGTGCTCCTGTTGTTCTGTGCGATTGCAGGCCATGTGAACAGAACCCTCCCGTGCGCGAAACCAACATTTTCCTGTGCCTTGAAGAGGAAAAAACTAAGGCGCCGAACACCCCTGACAAACACTCGAAGAGCAGCTCGGATGATCGCTGCAAGCCTTATGCATCAAGGCCTTCGCCGTTTTATCGGCAAGTGCAAGCTAAATACTATTTTCGTGATTTGCCCAGCGTCCCTAGTCTGGCCCCAGGTAACGGCGGTCCTCCAAAACCGACCTGACAAAAACCGCCTGAACAAGGGCTCGGACATGACAATGAACAACATCGAAATCGACACCCTCGTCGTCGGCGCCGGCCAGGCCGGCGTGGCCATGAGCGAACACTTGAGCAAGCTCGGCGTGCCGCACCTGGTGCTGGAGCGCAAGCGCATCGCAGAAGCCTGGCGCACTGGCCGCTGGGACTCGCTGGTCGCCAACGGCCCGGTCTGGCACGACCGCTTCCCGGGGCTTGAATTCAACCTCGACGCCGACGCGTTCGCTGGCAAGGACCAGGTTGCCGACTACTTCGAGCAGTACGTACGCAAGTACAACCTGCCAGTGCGCACCGGCATCGAGGTAAAGAAGGTGGTGCGCAATGCCGACCGCCCAGGCTTCACCATCGAAACCAATGAGGGCGTGATCCGCGCCAACCGCGTGGTCGCCGCCACCGGCCCGTTCCAGCGCCCGGTCATCCCGGCCATCGCGCCGAAAGACGAGCAGCTGCACCAGATCCACTCCGCCGCCTACTTCAACCCTGAACAGCTGCCTGAAGGTGCCGTACTGGTTGTGGGTGCAGGTTCCTCGGGCGTGCAGATCGCCGAAGAGCTGATGCGCGCCGGGCGCCAGGTGTACCTGTCGGTCGGCGCCCACGACCGCCCGCCACGTGCCTACCGCAACCGGGACTTCTGCTGGTGGTTGGGTGTGTTGGGCGAGTGGGATGCCGAAATCGCCAAGCCCGGCCGCGAGCATGTGACCATCGCCGTCAGCGGTGCCCGTGGCGGCCACACCGTCGACTTCCGTGCCCTCGCGCACCAAGGCATGACCCTGGTCGGCCTGACCCAGTCGTTCGAAAACGGTGTGGCGCGCTTCCAGGACAACCTGGCCGACAACATCCGCCGCGGCGACGAAAACTACCTGGCCCTGCTCGACGCCGCCGATGCCTACATCGAACGCAACGGCCTGGACCTGCCGGAAGAGCCCGAAGCGCGCAAGCGCCTGCCCGACCCCGATTGCGTCAGCAACCCGCTGCGCGAACTCGACCTGGCCCAGGCCGGCGTTACCAGCATCATCTGGGCCACCGGTTACGGCGTGGACTTCAGCTGGCTGCAGGTCGACACCTTCGATGCCAACGGCAAGCCTCAGCACCAGCGTGGCGTGGCCCGCGAGCCGGGCGTGTATTTCCTCGGCCTGCCCTGGCTGTCGCGCCGTGGCTCGTCGTTCATCTGGGGCGTGTGGCACGACGCCAAGCACGTCGCCGGCCACATCGCCACCCAACGCACCTACCTGGCCTACCGCGACCGCGACCAGCGTGAAGCGGATGAACAGCAACCTACCTCGATCAGCAACGTCAGCACCCTCGGAGCCCACTGATGCCTACCCATACCCGCATCCGCATGTTCAACACCAAGGTCACCTACCCCAACCAGACCCTGGACAACGACCTGTGCCAAGCCGTGCGCGCCGGCAACACCATCTATGTGCGCGGCCAGGTTGGCACTGACTTCGAAGGGCGCCTGGTTGGCCTGGGCAACCCGCAGGCCCAGGCCGAGCAGGCGATGAAGAACGTCAAGCAACTGCTTGAAGAAGCAGGTTCGGACCTGTCGCACATCGTCAAGACCACCACCTACATCACCGACCCGCGCTTCCGCGAGCCGGTGTACAAAGAGGTGGGCAAGTGGCTCAAGGGCGTGTTCCCGATCTCCACCGGGCTGGTGGTGGCGGGGCTGGCCCAAGCTGAGTGGTTGATGGAAATCGATGTGATTGCGGTGGTGCCGGATCAAGCATGATCCATTGAAATGGCTAGGGGCGCGTTGCGCCCCATTCGCGGGGAAAGCCCGCTCCCACAGGGGTTGCAGCTGTTCAAGCACTGCACATACCTTGCGGGAGCGGGCTTGCCCCGCGAAGCTTTTACAGCTTGCCCAGTTCTTCCCGGCAGAATTCCACAAACAGCTGCGCCGGCTTGGTCAGCTGCACGCGCTTCAAACGCGCGGCCGCCAACCCCGACAGCGTCACCGGCTCGGCGATGTCCAGCGTCACCAGCTTCTGCCCGTCGTAGGTGAACGGCGAATGCGGCCGGGTCACCAGCAGTGAAAACCCGAACCCCTGCCCCACCATCCCGCGCACCATTTCGATCGAGGGCGAGCTGAACACGATGTTCGGCGTCAGGCCCAGCTCGTTGAACAGGCTGACGAAGTAGGTACGGCTCGGCGCCACGTCCAGCAGGATCATCGGCTCCGGGCACAGGTCACGCAGCGACACCTGCGCCTGCCCGGCAAAACGGTGCTTTTCAGGCAGCAGCACGTAGGGTTTCTGCGGCGGCATCAGCGGTTCGGTCTCGATGGTGCCATCGAGGTCGTGATCGTAGAGGAATGCCAGGTCGAAGGCGCCCGCGGTCAGGCCTTGGATCAGCTCCTGCTGTTCGCCGTCGCGCAGGCGGATGTCGACGCCCGGGTAACGCTCGCGGAAACCGGCGATCAGGCGTGGCAAGTACAAGGGCGCCACGGTCTCGAAACAACCAATGTCGATTTGCCCGGCCACGGTGTCGTTATCGGCCAGGGCGTTCTGCTCGAACTCGTGGGTCATCTGCAGCAGCGCCTTGGTCTTGGCATAGAAGCGCTTGCCGCTGGGGGTCAGCGAGACGCCCTGGGCGTGGTGGCGGATGAACAGTTGTACGCCGAAGCTTTCTTCCAGGCTCTTGATGGCCGTGGAGATCGACGGCTGGGCGATGTACAGCTGGCGCGAGGCCTCGGCCACGCTGCCGGCCTCGACGGTGGTAACGAAGTATTTGAGTTGACGCAGGGTGTAGGAAGCCACAGGCACCTCGTTGACGCCGTTCGCGGGCGCCTTGAAATTTCCTGTGACTTTACCTTGAGGCTTGATCCAGTGGGCGGCTGGGTGATGAAGGATTTGCCTATGGCTTGAGCATATTTTTCGTGATGGGCCGGCGCAGCGGGGGTATTGAAGTACATGGCGAACAGTGTTTTCCAGATCGAGCGCCGTGCGGGGGGCGCTTCGCGAAGCGCTTGCCTTGGGATCTTCAGCGCCCTTGAGATCGAGCGCCGCCCGCGCGGCGCATCGCGGCTAAAGTGTTCTGGTCAAGTTTTTCCGGACACCGATTACGGTGATCACGCCGCCTGCTGCTCCATAGCTATCGGCGACAGGTAGTTGTTGTGGCTGTGGAGCCTGATTCGGTTGTATCGCATGAAGAAGCTGGTCATATCCTGCCTGGCTTCATCAATTTCCTTGTAACCTTTGCTGGGCACCCACTCTGACTTCAGCGTCCCAAAGAAGCGTTCTG
>NZ_JBDFPP010000028.1:0-54445 GCF_039672635.1 Pseudomonas sp. P39-UII1 | reverse complement strand
GCAGATCTACAACACAGAACGGCCTCATATGGCCCTGAAAAACAAAACGCCCGATGCTGTGCATCGGGCGTTTTGAGGCCTGTCGGCCTACCTGAACAGATGTAAACCTATTTCAGGACTAGACACAGATCAATGCATGGCGAGGATGCGCATGCGGATGAAGCCGCGTTTCTCATCGATTTGAGGGCTTCGCTGGCGTCCGGCATCCTGCTCATTGGGTTACACAGGTCACCTTTCTTATAACTCCCGGTGATTTCGCCTGCAAAGAGCATCGAACTCGACCCACGCATGCTTGAAACGCCTGGCGGATGGGAGTACCGTCTGCGCCTTACAAGGTACCTCTGCCGGTTGCCTGGGCCGCCTTCTTGGCCTACAACTCAAGTAGAGTGTTACCACAGAGTATTCCAGCAGCCGGATGTCAGCCTTGCAGACGCCCCTGCACCAACCCAAATCGGCGCCGTTCGCCCACATGCAGAAAATCAGTGCAACGCTGCTGATCATCGATGATGACGACGTGGTCCGTGCGAGCCTCGCCGCCTATCTGGAAGACAGTGGCTTCAGCGTCCTCCAGGCCAGTAATGGCCAGCAGGGGCTCCAGGTCTTTGAAGAACACCAGCCCGACCTCGTGATCTGCGATCTGCGCATGCCGCAGATGGGCGGCCTCGAACTGATCCGCCAGGTCAGCGAGCGCGCCCCGCAGTTGCCGGTGATCGTGGTATCGGGGGCCGGCGTGATGAGCGACGCGGTCGAGGCCTTGCGCCTTGGCGCGGCGGACTACCTGATCAAGCCGCTGGAAGACCTTGCCGTGCTCGAGCACTCGGTGCGCCGAGCGCTCGACCGTTCGCGCCTGGTGGTGGAAAACCAGCGTTACCGCGACAAGCTCGAAGCGGCCAACCGCGAGCTGGAGGCCAGCCTGCACCTGTTGCAGGAGGACCAGACCGCCGGTCGGCAGGTGCAGATGAACATGCTGCCAGAGAGCCCCTGGGCTGTCGGGGAGTTCGCCTTCGAGCATCAGATCATCCCGTCGCTGTACCTGTCTGGCGACTTCACCGACTATTTTCGTGTGGATGATCGGCGCATTGCGTTTTATCTGGCCGATGTCTCCGGGCATGGCGCGTCATCGGCATTCGTCACCGTGTTGCTGAAATTCATGACCACCCGGCTGATGTTCGAATTCAAGCGCAACAGCAAATTGCGCGAATTCAAACCGTCGGAAGTGCTCAGCCATATCAACCGTGGCTTGATCAACTCCAAGCTGGGCAAGCACGTGACCATGGTTGGCGGGGTAATCGACGAAGACACCGGCCTGCTGACCTACGCCGTTGGCGGCCACCTGCCGCTGCCGGTGCTGTATACCCCGGGCCAGGCCCGCTACCTGGAAGGCCGTGGCCTGCCGGTGGGTTTGTTCGACGAAGCCACCTACCAGGACCTGGTCATGGAGCTGCCGCCGCAATTCAGCCTGAGCCTGATGTCCGATGGCATCCTGGACCTTTTGCCAGGTGACACGCTCAAAGATAAAGAGGCCGCCTTGCCGGAAATCGTCAAGGCAGCGGGTGGCAGCCTGGATGGGCTGCGCCAACGATTTGGATTGGCTACGCTTGGGGAGATGCCGGATGATATCGCCCTAATGGTGTTGAGCAGGAACCTTCAATGAGTACCGGTAGAATCCAGTTCGCCGAGCAGAGTGGTACCTTCGTTCTGAAGTTCGTCGGTGAAGTGCGCCTGACGCTGTGTTCGGCGCTGGATGCGACGATCGAGAAAATCTTCACCGCGTTGAATTTCTCGGCCATCGTCATCGACCTGACGGAAACCGAAAGCATCGACAGCACCACGCTGGGCCTGCTGGCGAAGCTGTCGATTCTGTCGCGGCAGAAAGTCGGCCTGCTGCCGACTGTGGTCACCACCAACCCGGATATTTCGCGACTGCTGCAATCCATGGGGTTCGACCAGGTGTTCAACATCGTCGACCGCCCAGTGCCATGCCCGGAGTGCCTGACCGACCTGCCTTCGCAAGATCAGAACGAAGACGTGGTGCGTTCCAAGGTGCTGGAGGCGCACAAGATTCTCATGGGCTTGAATGACTCCAACCGTGAAGCCTTCCATGACCTGGTGAGTGCGCTAGAGCGGTCCTGATTGTTCGTTCGCAAGGGCCTCTTCGCGGGGCAAGCCCGCTCCCACAGGAGCCACGGGTTTGGACTGTCCGACACCAATCCAACCCTTGGGGGCCAGTCCAGTTTGTGGGAGCGGGCTTGCCCCGCGAAGAGGCCGGCAAGCCCTGTAAAGTACCCCCGCCCAATCACTCCCGCCGCGCAAACTCCGTCGCCTCAGCGCCATCAGCATTCAGCTGAAACACCCGCGCCGGCCGCCCCTGTTCATCAAAAAACACCTGCCCCAACCCCGCACTGTTCCACAACCGCTCCCCGGCCTTGCTATGGCTAGGGGTCCGCGGCACCACCTCCATTTCCCGTCGCCGGGTAAACCAGTTCAGCGGTGAGCGCGGCGAATACAGCCAGCGGTTGAGCCGGTCGAGCACATCCAGCAGCCGTCGCGGGAATTCATTCTTGATCCCGCTGCTGGTGACCTGCCACAAGTGCGGGCTGCGCTGGCGATGGCGAATCAACACCTCGTAGACGAACGAGTAGTGCACATCGCCCGACAGCACCACGTAATGCCCGGGCGTGCGCGAATGGCGGAAAATGTTCAGGATCACCTGGGCGGCGCCGCGGTGGGCCATCCAGTTTTCGGCATCCACCAGTAGCGGGTATCCCAGCCAGCTGAACAGCTTTTGTACCGTTTCGATCAGCTTGACCCCGAAGATCGGCGCCGGTGACACGATGATCGCCGAAGGGTGGTCGAGCAACGCTTGCTGCAGCTCGCTCAGCGCCTCCCAGTCGAGCAGGCCTGAAGGTTTGGCCAGGTCGCTCTCGCTGCGCCAGCGGCGCGTGCGCGTGTCCAGCACCAGCAGCGGCGGGTTGCTGGGCAGGCTGAACTGCCAGCCCTGGAAGCGCAGCAGGTCACCGATCAGTTGGTCTTGCGCCTGGCGGTCCAGCTGCGGGCGGGCGAGCGCCTGGTACTGCTCGGCCAGGGCCGTGCAGCTATCCGGGTCGTTGCCCCAGGCCTGGCACAGCAGGTAACCGAGCAGGGCATTGCCGATGATCCGCCGCGAGAAGGGGTGGCCATAGGCGGTTTCTTCCCATTGCGCCGAGAGGTTCCAATCGTCGGTGATGTCGTGATCGTCGAAGATCATCAGGCAGGGCAGGTGGGCCATTACCCGCGCCACCTGGCCCAGGTTGGCGGCAAACGCCTCGATCAACGGCAGTTCTGCGCGGTAGCGCGCCTGGTGCGGCTCGGCGAGGCCTGCGGGCATCTGCAGGCTGACCAGTTGCCAGGGCACGGGCGACCACACCAGCAGGTACATGGCCATGACCTCGGCGAAGGTCACGAGGTGGTTGTCGGCATTGCTGGAGGAGAATATCGGTTTGCGCTTGCCGCCAAAGAAGCGCTCGCGCAAGGTTTCGTTGCGTTCCTGGGCGGGCAGCAGGTCGGCGCGGTGGTAATAGCTGGCAGGGTGCTGGTAGAGCGACTGGCTGTCGGCGACGACAGCGCCTTCCAGCTGCTCATCGAACAGGCCGAGGCGCTCGGTCAGCGAATGAATGGCCCGCAACATCGGGCCGGCAACGTCATCGGCATAAACCTGATCGCCGGTCATCAGCAGCACAGCAGGGCGCGCTTCAGGCTTGCAGGCTGCCAGCAAACGGTCGGCGCACAGCAGGCCGTCGGCGGCTGGGTGATGGGGTTTGCGGCACGAGCCGTGCAGCAGTTGCTCCAGGCGATCGCGCAGCACCAGGCTCGGCCGCTGGGTGCCAGGGTAGAGCAGGTGTGGCGCCCAGTCGGCGATGCCCTGGTCGTTGACCAGCAGGTCGTACTCGATGGCGACGTTACAGGGCAGGGGTTGGTCGAAATGGATGTCCAGCAGGTGAATAAAAGCCTGCTGGCCGATCGGAATGACCTGGCACCCCACCTTGGCCGCGCCATCCATGATGAACTCGGGTTGCAACGGTTGGCTGCCGACTAGCCAGATGGCCAGGCGCTGGGGCTCCAGGCGGCGCAGTACCGGGCCGGCGAGAACGAGGGGCAAGGAGGTGAGGGTCATCAACAGCTCTGGTGTCTGAAAGGCCCGTTTCGGCGGGAGTGAAGCAAAACGGGCGGAAAATGCTGAACATTTCCCGCCCGCCTGGCAAACCAGATTTGTGTCAGGCTTTGTCAGCCATCAGCTTTTCCAGTTTCTCCTGGTCGCGCGCAAACTGGCGAATGCCCTCGGCCAGCTTCTCGGTGCCCATTGCATCTTCGTTCATTGCCCAGCGGAACTGGCTTTCGCTCAGCACCTGCTTGGCCTCGCCGGCATTGCCCGGCTTGAGTGCGCGCGGCAACTCGCCCTGGTCATCGCTCAATTGCTGCAGCAGCTCCGGGCTGATGGTCAGGCGATCGCAGCCGGCCAGTTGCTCGATCTGGCCGATATTGCGGAAGCTGGCGCCCATGACCACGGTGTCGTAACCGTTGGCCTTGTAATAGTTGTAGATGCGCGTGACGGACTGCACGCCCGGGTCCTCGGCGCCGACATATTCCTGGCCGGTGCTTTTCTTGTACCAGTCGTAGATACGGCCCACGAACGGCGAAATCAGGAACACCCCGGCATCGGCGCAGGCTTGTGCCTGGGCGAACGAGAACAGCAGGGTCAGGTTGGTCTGGATGCCTTCCTTCTCGAGCTTCTCGGCAGCACGGATGCCTTCCCAGGTGGAGGCCAGCTTGATCAGCACGCGATCTTTGGGCACCCCAGCCGCTTCATACAGCCCGATCAGCTGGCGGGCCTTGTTCAGCAGTGCCGGCTCATCGAACGACAGGCGAGCATCCACTTCCGTGGAGATACGCCCCGGGATCGCCTTGAGGATACCCGCGCCCACGGCCACGGCGAACTTGTCGCAGGCCAGGTCGACATCGCCCTTGGCGTCGCCTTTGACCTGCTTGAGCAGCTCGGCATAGCCCGGGATGGCGGCAGCTTTGAGCAACAACGACGGGTTGGTGGTGGCATCCACCGGCTTGAGGCGGGTGATGGCGTCCAGGTCCCCGGTGTCGGCGACAACGGTGGTGAACTGCTTGAGTTGTTCCAGCTTGGAAGTCATGGCGTGCTCTGTCCTGTGCGATGTCTCGACATTACCCGAGCCCCGACGGCCGCTCAAGGGGCCATTGGGGCGGTGGCGAATTGTCGAAGGTGATGATTCGAGTCACCAGCCAGCACGAGGTTCCCCACAAAGAACAGCGCGGTCCCTGTGGGAGCCGGCTTGCCGGCGATAGGCCCGCCAGACCACCTTACCGCCCCTGCAACAACTCCGCCGCTTGGTCAAACACCACCAGTGGCTCCGACGCCTTGTGAATATCCGCCGACAGCAATTGCCGGAACCGCCGCGCCCCCTTGAAGCCCTGGCCCAACCCCAGAATATGCCGGGTGACGTGATGCATCGCACCGCCACTTTCCATATGCGCCACGATATAAGGCCGCAACCGCGCCATCGCCTCGCTACGGCTGACCACCGGCGCATCACTGCCAAACAGCAGCTGATCCACCTCAGCCAGCACATACGAGTTGTGGTACGCCTCGCGCCCCATCATCACGCCATCGAACGTCTGAAGATGCGCCTGGCATTCTTCCAAGGTCTTGATGCCGCCGTTGAGCACAATCTCCAGGTCCGGGAAGTCCGCTTTCAATTGCGCGGCCACGTCGTAACGCAGCGGCGGAATCTCACGGTTTTCCTTCGGCGACAGCCCTTCGAGAATCGCGATCCGCGCATGCACGGTAAAGCTGCGGCAGCCCGCCTCGCGCACCGTACCCACGAAATCACACAACTCGGCATAGCTGTCACGGCCATTGATGCCGATGCGGTGCTTCACGGTGATCGGCGTCGACACGGCATCACGCATGGCCTTGACGCAATCGGCAACCAACACGGGGTGGGCCATCAGGCAGGCGCCGATCATGTTGTTCTGCACCCGGTCGCTCGGGCAGCCGACATTCAGGTTGACCTCGTCATAACCCGCATCCTCCGCCAGGCGCGCACACGCGGCCAGGTCGGCCGGCACGCTGCCGCCCAGTTGCAGCGCCAGCGGGTGCTCGGAGACGTCATGGCGGAGGAAACGGTGGGCGTCGTTGTGCAGCAGGGCGCCGGTGGTGACCATTTCGGTGTAGAGCAGCGTGTGCTTGGAGAGCAGGCGCAGGAAGAAGCGACAGTGGCGGTCGGTCCAGTCCATCATGGGGGCAACGGAGAACCGGCGCGACGGCTCAGGCCTTGTCGCAACTGGGTTAGAGCCTGATTTTGCAGTCATTTCGTTCAACGTGTTTCATACCGGATTCGGGGTTTTCAGGGTGATTTCAGCAAGCGAAGGCTGCGATGTAGCAACCGGGCTGCAACGTGTAGCAAATGCCCGTGGCAACGGGCAGCGCACGCAGGGCAGATTGTTAAGCCTTCTACACAGGCCCTGTTCGCTTGAGGAGAGAAGGCAGCTAGTTTACCAAGAGAGATCGCGGTTCGTCCGGAAACACGTCCTTCGAATGCTGTTGGGGCGACATGAGGCCCTACACGCCATTCCACACTACATTCCATCGTTGGCAACCAGCACCAGCACCAGCGTCGGAAGCATAAATTTCAAACGCTACGCTGCACCTGTAGGAGCTGGCTTGCCTGCGATGGGCTGCGCAGCAGCCCCAATACAGGCGAAACCCTCTCAACTCTGAGCGCACATATCGCAGCAATCTCGCTCAGAGATCAGATTGCATTGGTCAAATTTGCGACAGGCGCTCTTGAGCAGATGGGGCAAAAAATGGGGCAAACCATAGCTTTCGACCCATTGCGGACGTTCGCCATGACATCGTCTGCGCCTATGAGATCGAGCGCCGCCCGCGCGGCGCATCGCGGATAAATCCGCTCCTACATTTGTTTTTGGCCAATTATGTCGGAGGGGTGCGCGCGACCGCCTTGGTGCATGACGCAATATCGAGTCGTACAAACAAGGGTTCGCGCGCGTCTGTCACTGACGTTACTGGCCTGAAACAAACGTAGGAGCGGATTTATCCGCGATGCGCCGCGCGGGCGGCGCTCGATCTCATAGGCGCTGAAGATTTAAAGGCGAACACATCCGAACACCGCACTAACCCCAGGGCATGTAGGGACCGCTTCGGGTCGAAAGCAGCCGGTCACCACTGACCTATTTCGGCCCATAGTGGACATCCGAATGCCGGGGCCGCTTCGCGGCCCATCGCCGGCAAGCCCGGCTCCCACAGGTACCGCGCAGGCCCGGAGACTGGTGATATTTCTGAGGGAGCCGGCTTGCCGGCGAGAAGCGGATGTCTAGAGACATTCGGGTCTACGGCAACCATCAGAACAAGGGAAAAAGGCCGATGGCGCGGTACTGTGCCCCGCCCGGATCAGCCTTCAAAAAAAGTTGCCCTAGTTACCACGAGTGGCCGGCGTCCGCCCGCCCATCGGGCAGGGGCCGACATACTAGCTGTGTCACATCTTGCTTGGTACGGCCTTGCCGTTCGCGGCGGTCTCCTGCACCCGCTGCGCCTTGTCCATCGGCAGCAAATCAAACTCATGCAGCCCATCCTGGCGATACGGGTCGCCGATCCAGCGCGGCGCCACCACAAACAGTGGGTTCACCAGGCTTTTCGCCGGCTCGTAGCGGTCATAACTGAGCCCCGCCAGGTCCGACAGCGTGTGGATCAGGTGCGAGCTGCTGTACGGTCGGTTGGCCATGGCCTGCAGGTCGCGAGGGTGGGCGGCTTGCCAGCTGGGTGAGGTCCACAACAGGAACGGGATGGTGTACATCGGCCGGGTCGGGGCGCCTTCGTTGCGGCCCAGGCGGTCGTGCTTGCCGGAGCTGTAAACGTCTTCGCCATGGTCGGACAGGTACAGCAAAAAGCCGTTGGGGGTGGTCGCCGAATAACGCTTGATCAGGCTCGACACCACGTAGTCGTTGTAGCGCACCGCATTGTCGTAGAAGTTGTAGGTTTTCACCTGCTCGTCATTCAGTGCGGACGGCACGCCCTGGCGGTCGGTGAAATGCTGGTAGTTGTCCGGGTACCGGTAGCGGTAATCCATGTGCGTGCCCAGCAGGTGCACGATGATCAACTTCTTTTGCGCCGGGTCCTGCAGGGCCTTGTCGAACGGTGCCAGCACCACGTCGTCATACTGGCTGGCATTCTGGCTGCGCTGGTTGTTCAGGTACACCGGCGCGTCGGTCTGCTGCGAGAAGGTGGTGAGCATGGTGTTGCGTTTGGTCATGGTCTGCTGGTTGGTGATCCAGAAGGTCTTGTAGCCGGCCTGCTTCATCAGGTTGATCAGCGACGGGTCGGTGAGGAAGCGGTCGGGGTGCTGCTCGTTACCGAAGGTGAGGATCTGCTGCATCACTTCGATGGTGTAGGGGCGCGGCGATACCACGTCGCGAAACACGGTCAGGCTCTTGTCGCTGGCGGCCAGTGCGTCGAGGTTGGGCGTGGTGTCGCGGTTGTAGCCGTACAGGTGCATGTGCTCGCGGGTGGTGGACTCGCCCAGCACCAGCACCAAGGTGCGCGGCGCATCACCGCTGCTGTCCTGCAGGTTTTGCAGCGGTGGCAGGGAGGCGTTCTGGGCCAGCAGAGTCTGCATGTTGTCCAGCTGCTGGCGATATTGCCGGTAGCCGACCACCAGCTGCCACGGTACGGCAGGCTCCATGCGTTGCTGCACTTTCTCCGCGGCATCGGCGAAATTGCGCTCCTGGGTGACCATCTGCTTGTAGAACGGCAAAACCAGGTTGGCAGCCAGCAGCAGCACGGCAATCGGCAGGCGGCTGCGCAGGGGCAGGGTGACCGGGCGCAGGCGTTTCCACAGCAGCACCGCACCAACGGTGTACAGCAGCAGCCCCAGCATCAGCCAGATGTTGAAGTATTGGCTGAAGTACTCGCCTGCTTCAGCGGTGTTCGACTCGAACATCACGAAGATCACGCTTTGCGAGAATTCCTGGCCATAGATGCCGAAGTAGCTCAGGCCAACCAGCGAGGCAGCCCACAGCACCAGGCCGATGACGGCGGCGGTGGCGCGGGTTGCACGGGGCCACAGCAGCACGGGTACCAGCCACAAGGTGCTGAGGAACAATGCGTTGCGAAAACCGGCGAAACCGGTGGTGCCGCTGAACATCAACAGCGCCTGGGTGACGCCGGAAAAATACCAGAAGAACAGCAGGAGCCAGCCCAGGCCGGCCCAGTCCACACGCTTTGCGGTGGATGGGGATGCGGTGTTTGCCACGTGTGCCTCATTGAACCATGGCGGCAACCCAATGTGCGGGCTGCCGGAGAGGCAGTGACGCTAGTGGGGAGGGTGTGAAAATAACGTCAACGGGGCATGGAAAATGTATCGAGCGTCATTCTCGGCGCGGCGCTGGCTACGATTGCCGGGTTGATTCACGCTGAACCAGGGTTGGCATGGGCGCATCGATGCGCTGGCGCTGCCCAGTGCCGTTGATGTGTTCGAAGAGCAGTTCGATGGCCAGTGCCGCCACGTCTTCCAGGTGCATGTTCAGCGATGTCAGCGGCGGCGAGCATTCGCGCGCGCGCAAGCCGTCATAGCGGGTGACCACCTTTACGTCCCGAGGAACGTTCAGCGTGCTATCGCGCAGCGCACGTACCGCGCCTGCCGCGAAGGCATCTACCGGCACACACAAACCGTCGATGTCGGGGTACGCCTGCAGCAGGTCCAGGCACGCCGCCGCGCCTGCTGCTTCGCCACCGCCTTCGTCTGCCCGGACAATCGCCGGCACCTGGTCATGCTGCGTGCAATAGGCGCGGTAGGCCCGCTCCATGTCCAGATAGGAATGCCTGGACTGAACCCCGATTAGCAGGCCGATGCGCCGTGCGCCTTGTTGATGCAGGTGCTCCAGCAGCAGTGCGCCGGTCTGTTCGCCATGCATGTCGACATACGGCAGCGCGTCTTGCGCCTCGGGTTGACGCCCGATGGACACCATTTTTACGCCGCGTTTGCGCAAGCACGCCACGTGCGGGTCATTGGCCACCGGCTCGATGATCACTGCACCGTCTATATCCAGGGTGCCCAGCAGGGCTTGCGCTTCATCCATCGGGGGCACCAAGACCAACGCCACGCCCTGGCGCAGTGCGGCTTCTGTTGCGGTCGCGGCAATTTCCATCAGGAACCCAAGGCGCGAAGAGCCACCGGCAACCGCAAAGGGCATCGAAGAGAGCAGGGCGATGGCATTGGCGCGGCCGGTACGCAGGCGCTGAGCGCGCAAGTTGGGGCTGTACCCGAGGCGCTCGGCAACGGCCTTCACCAGTGCCCGTGTCTCCGGATCGACCTGGCCGCGGTCGTTCAGTGCGTGAGAAACGGTAGTGCGCGAAACGCCCGCGGCGTCGGCGACATCGGCAATGGTGAGGCGACGAGGTGTGCTGCTGGGCATGGGCTGGAGGGCTCTTTAAGCGATGGCCGCAGTTATACGCTGCCTCGTAGTCAGCGGCTACTTGCTGCCCATTGGTGAAGCTGCATTGACACTGCAAAGGGTTGGGTCTAGATTTCACCCAAATCGATTTGGGTAACAATTAAAATCGATTTGGTCTGGGAAATGCCTTCATTTTCCAGGCGGCTTCCTCCAGCTCCAAATAACAATAATTCAGTGAGCCGCTCAGCTGGCTCATCTCGAGGTGGGATATGCCGAAGTACGAAAACAAGCTTGTTTGCCCTGTTGATGAACGCTTGCCCTGGCGCCAGTTGTTGATGTTCGGCGCCCAGCATGTGCTGGTGATGGCCGCATCGCCCATTGCCTCGGTGTTCCTGATGGCCACTGCGTTGGGCTTTTCAGGTGAACTGACGCTGCAGTTGCTGAGCGCTACCTTTCTGGTCTGCGGCTTGGGCACGCTTTTACAGTCGCTGGGGTTGCGAGGCTGTGGCGCCCGGCTGCCGTTCATCATGCTTCCGGGCGGCGCACCGATCATGCTGTTCATCCTGATCGCCCAGCAAAACGGCGTTGCGACGGCGTCGGGGGCTGTAATCCTGACCGGCGCGTTCTACTTTCTGGTGCTGCCGCTGTTCCGGCGCCTGCTGCGGTTTTTCCCTTCCGTAGTGGTCGGCACCATGCTGCTGCTGGTCGCGGTAAACCTGGTCAAGCTCTCGGGCCAGTTGATCGTCGGCCAACCCGGCAGCAGCAGCTTTGCTGCGCCTGAGCAGCTGCTGCTGGCCTTTGCCACCATCGGTATCACGGTCGTCTGCGCACGGCTGTTGCGCGGGATGTTGGCGCAGCTGTCGATTTTGCTCGGGTTGCTGGGGGGCAGTGTGCTGGCGGTCGCCATGGGCGCATTCGATCACTCGGCGGGCGTTTATCCGCTGTTCAGCCTGCCAGCCTTCATGCCCTTCGGCGTGCCGCACTTCGACTTGTTCGCTTCCATCCCGCTGATGCTGTTCTGCCTGGTTTCGATGGTCGAGGCCACGGGGCAGACCGTGGCCATCAGTGAGGCGGTGGATAAACCCCTGGATGTAGACCGTGATGTGGTGCGCACCATTCGCGCCGATGCCCTGACGTCGATCCTGGGTGGCTTCATGGGCACTTCGCTGATCATCACCAGCGGCGAAAACATCGGTGTAATCCGTGCCACGCAGGTGCGCTCACGCTATGTGACTGCCGTGTCCGGCGTGCTGCTGTTGCTGTTTGCGGTGCTCGCCCCGTTGGCGCGGCTGATCGAGGGTGTGCCTGAGGCCGTGGTCGGCGGTACCAGCCTGATCGTGTTCGCCATCGTCGGCACCATGGGCATCGACATGCTGCGCAAAGTGGACATGCGCAGCCACGGCAACCTGTACGTGGTGTCGATCGCACTGGCCGTCGGCTTGCTGCCGATTCTCGTCCCCGGCGTTTACAGCCAGTTCCCCAGCGGCCTGGCCGGCTTGCTCGGCAATGGCGTCGCCATGGGCGCGCTCACTGCGGCCGTCATGAATTTCCTCTTTCACTGCACTGGCGCGCAAGCCTCCCCGGCAGAAGCCAAGGCAAAGCTGATCAACCCCTGACTCGCACATCAAGGCTTACTTATGAACTGCACTGTTTCCAATCACTTGGCGCTTTCGCCTGAACAACTGATTGCGGCTGGTCAACTGTTAGCCCCTGAGTGGCTGCTGCTGCCCGAAGGGCCGCGGCGCGATCAGGCCGTGCTGGTGGTCGATGGGCTTTTCGCCGATGTTGGCCCGCTGGCGCTACTGCAAGGCCGTTACCCTGGCCACACGGTCCGCCGCCTGGAAAACCAGTTGTTGATGCCGGGCTTCATCGACACCCATCACCACCTCAGCCAGAGCTTTGGCAAGGGCTTGGTGTTTGGTGAGCCCTCGGAGATTTTCCGCCGTGTCTGGATCCCCCTTGAGGGCTCGCTCGATACCGACCTGTTGTACCTGACCAGCAAACTGGCTGCGTTCGAATCGCTGCGCGGCGGATTCACCACGGTCTGCGATGCCGGTACCCGCTCGAAGGAAGGCGTCGAGGCCATCGCCCAGGCGGTGCGTGAAGTGGGCATGCGTTGCGTGCTTGCCAAAACCTGCAACGACCTCGAAGGCGAGCGGGTACTCGACCCCAGCCACGTGCTTTCGCTGGCTGAGCATCACCTGTCGGCCTGGGCCAACGACCCCTTGATCACACCGTCCCTGGCGATTCCCATCCCGGAGATCGCCACCGACAAGACGTTGGGCGCGGTGTACCGGCTATGCCATGAAGCGGGCTGGGTGTTCCAGAGCCA
Source organism: Pseudomonas sp. P39-UII1 (assembly GCF_039672635.1). Classification (NCBI taxonomy): domain Bacteria; kingdom Pseudomonadati; phylum Pseudomonadota; class Gammaproteobacteria; order Pseudomonadales; family Pseudomonadaceae; genus Pseudomonas; species Pseudomonas sp. P39-UII1. The sequence continues at coordinate 41,637 of NZ_JBDFPP010000028.1, read as the reverse complement.
CGTCAACGAGCATCTGGTGGCCGTCGAGCGCTCGCTCGAACGCTATGGCGTGCGGCCTTTGGAGCACCTGCACCGGGCCGGCGCGCTTGGGCCTGGGGCATTGCTTGCCCATGCAACGCTGCTTACGCCCAACGAGATCTGCCTGTTGCGCGACAGCGGTGCCGCGGTCAGTTACAACCCGGTGGCCAGTGCCTGGAAAGGCAATGCAGTGGCCCAGGCGCATCTGATGCATTGCCTGAATATTCCTGTCGCGCTCGGCACCGACGGCACCCGCGGTGACGGGTTCCGTTTGCTCGACCATGCCGAGGCTGCGCAACGCTTTGCCCATGGTTTGCCGGTGGGCGACTCGGTGTGTGGGGGTGGTCAGCTATGGCTGGACATGGGCACCTGCCACGCCGCCGATGCCCTTGGCCTGGGCAAGCTAACCGGGCGCATCGCTGCCGGCTACGCGGCGGACTTCCTGCTCGTGGACCTGGCGGTGCCCGAGTTGCTGCCGTCCTGGAACCTCAGCTGGGACTTGGTCAGGCTGGCCAATCGCGACCAGATCCAGGCGGTGGTGGTGCAGGGCAATGTGCGCCTGTGGCAGGGGTGGCCGACGGATTGGGACGCGCGGTCGCTAATGCGCCAGGTCGATGAACTGGCCAGAAACGCCGTGCACCAGGCCCCCATCCATAAAGTGCATCCCCTGCCGACTGTGGCATGACACACCTGGAACGATTGAAAATGAATCTACCTTTCGACCCCCTGTACATCATTGCTGTCGCCGTCGCGTGCGGTGCGCTCATTCAGGGTGCAACGGGGATGGGCTTCGCGCTGATCGTTGCACCGGTGATGGGCTTGTTGGCGCCTGAAACGCTACCTGTGAGTCTGCTGATTCTCATGTTGCCATTGAACGCCGCGGTCGCCTGGCGCGAGCGCAGTGCCATCGATTTCAGAGGCAGTTCGTGGATAACCCTGGGGCGGTTCGCTGGCACGTTCGGCGGTGTTTGGATACTGCTCTGGCTGCCGCTGTCGCAACTCAATGTGTTTATCGGCTTGTCGACCATCGCCGCCTGCCTGGTTACCTGGATGGCGCCGTCGTTCGTGCCCGGGCGGCGGGCGCTGATTTCGACGGGGGTGATCACGGGCATCACCGAAACCGCCACTGGGGTGGGTGGCCCGCCGCTTGCCCTGGTGTACCAGCACTCCCCGGTGGCCACGTTGAGGGGGTCTGTCGCGCTGTGTTTTCTGGTGGGGGAGGTGATCTCGCTGGTGGTGTTGGCCCTGGGCGGGCATCTGCATACCGAACAGGTTTCGCCGGTGCTGGCGCTGTGTCTGCCCTTGGCGCTGGGGGTGATAGCCAGCAACTGGGCGCGCCATTACCTCGATGAAACGCGCCTGCGCCGTTTCGTGCTCATCTTCGCCTTCGTGTCCGGGGCGCTGTTGCTGGTGCAGTAACTGACATCCGCCGTATTCCACAACAAGTACAACAAAGGAATTCGCCATGTTGAATGTGAAACTCCCCACTGGTTGGGCGGGGTTGCTGTGCCTGTCTGCCTGCACGGTGGATGCCGATGCGGGCGTGCTGAACGAGAGCAAGGCAACGTTATTGCTGCGTAATTATTACTTCGATCGTGACTACAGCGATGCTGGCGCGGTGCAAAGCCAGCGCCAGGAATGGGCTCAGGGGTTCATCTTCAAAGCCACTTCGGGCTTCAGCCCAGGGGCTGTCGGCGCTGGCCTGGATGTGCTGGGGTTATGGGGTGTGAAGCTGGATAGCAGCCGTGACCGCACGGGCACGGAGCTGCTGCCTTATGACCATGATGATGGCCGCGCACCCGGTGAATATGGTCGGCTGGGCCTGACGGCCAAGGTGCGTATTTCGCACACTGAACTAAGGCTGGGTGAACTGATGCCCGAGCTGCCCATCCTGCGCTTCAATGACGGCCGGTTACTGCCGCAAACCTTTCAGGGCGCGATGCTGACCTCAAACGACATAGAGCACCTCACGCTGCACGCGGGGCGCATTCACTCATTCAGCCCGCGAAGCGCGGCGGACAGCGAAGACCTTTACCCGTCGATCGGTGGCCGCACCGTGGCCACCGCGACAGCGGACCGCTTCACTTATTTTGGCGGTGAGTACGCGTTGGCTAAAGACTCGGTTGTGGGCGCGTGGACGGCTGAACTGCAAGATATCTACCGGCAGAACTACTTCAGCATTTCTCACGCTCGGCCGGTTGGGGGCTGGACACTCAGCGGTGTGCTCGGTGCCTTCGATACTCGCGACACGGGGCATGCCTACGCAGGGCAGTTGGATAACCAGGCGGCGTCACTGCTGGTCTCTGCCGCGCACGGTGGCCATCGATTCTATCTGGGGTTGCAGCGGATGTACGGGGAGGACGGCTGGGTGACCCTCGATCGCACGCTGGGCAGCACCCTGGCCAATGACATGTTCGCCAACACCTTCGTGTATGCCAACGAACGGTCCTGGCAACTGCGTTACGACTACAACTTTGCAGCGTTGGGCATACCAGGGTTGATGCTGTTGGCGCGCTATACCCATGGCGACCATATCAACAATGCCGACACTGCGGATGGCCGGGAATGGGAGCGGGATGTGGCGCTGACCTATACGTTTCAGTTTCGCAGGCTGCAGGGGCTTAGTGTTCGCTGGATCAATGCGAAGGTCGGGCGTGATTTTGGCGCGAACGATTTTACCGAGAATCGGCTGATCGTTACGCTTCCCATTGAGCTTTTGTAGGTGTGACGGGGTATTTCCTTAGAGGGAAAAACGGGTTGTTTTCTAGTGGTTCCTACAAGAAAGGAATCAGATTTTTCCCCTAGCGTGTAGTCCTTTTCTGAATCATCCTCCTCGCGCCTTTGAGCCATTGCGATGGAAACCTGAGCCCTCTAGTCTCGCCGGGTCGCTGGAAAAAAACAGCGGCCGGGTCTGCAAGCCCGAACTTGGTTTTGGCCTCAGTTACTGTTGATTTTCAATGGTGGCTGCGTGCGGGTGGTTTTCGGACCAGCCGGATAAAAGGCCTCCAAGTCCGGTCTTGCAGGCCCGTGCGCAGCCGCCACCCAATCATCTGCAAGTGATATGGCGACGGCCCCACTCATTTTGTTTGGAGTTGCCATGATCAAAATAGTCCCCGATCCCCCTTATTCCGCCGATTCATCCCACTACCTCGAAGACACCCTGATCGAAGCCACCGAATGCCTGCTGTGCGGCCTGGCCGTGGCCCATCAAGCCATCACCACGTTGCCCAAATCTCCCGCCACCATCATGACCATGACCGTGATGCACGAAATGGAAGCGGTGCGCACATTGCTGGAGTCGGCGATTGCCCAGGTGCAGTTGAAGGGCAGGCGGCAGGTGCGCACGTTGCACTAGCCTGGCCACTTCAGCGTCTATGCGGGCCTCTTCGCGGGTAAACCCGCTCCTACAGGTACAGCGCAGGCCTGTGGGGGCGGGGTTTACCCCGCGAAGCGGCCCGCACAGCCCCAACAGATCAAGAGGATTGAAAATGGACGAGGCACTCCCAGAGGGCATCGGCAGGCTGGGCTTCACCGTGGGCTCGGCAAACTGCATGGAAGGCGTGGTCAAAGGAAAGCGACTGTTTCGCGTAGAGCCCGGCAACTGCAGTACCCATGCCATCGAGCAGGCCTCGATATTGATGGACTGCTCGCGGCGCGCATCCTTCATAGGTGTGATGGACAACGAACCCGCGCTGGTCTGGGCCGCGCATTACCTGTGCGAGATGGCCAAGGCACTGATGGACGATGCGCACATGGGCATGCGCAAAAACAGCTGACCGCGACCTGTATGTGGTGCTGGGCTGACTCGCCCTCTGGTCGGTTTCAGGATGCGCCTGGTCGTTCGCGCGCATCCCTTCGGCGCCACAAGTGCCATGCTTGTGGGATGCCCTTGAGCCCAGTGCGCGCAGACGCACGGCCATCGGCAAGGAGGCTACCGACAACCACGCTACCGTGACGTGGGCGGTGTGCCGCAGCAGAACACGCCGGTTACCTGCCCACTGACAACAACAGGCGGGGGCCGTGATGCCGAGGTCCGCTGTATGCCTGATGAATTGCTCCACCTGCCCGTGATCCACAGCATCCTGAACCGCCACCAGGGTACTCCCGGCGCCTTGTTGCCGATCCTGCATGCCGTTCAGCAAAGCGTCGGTTTCATCCCCGATGCCGCCGTGCCTGACATTGCCCACGCCCTCAACCTCAGCCTGGCCGAGGTGCGCGGGGTAATCAGCTTCTACCACGATTTCCGTACCTCGCCGCCCGCCCGGCACACCCTGCGCCTGTGCCGCGCCGAGTCGTGCCAGAGCCGTGGCAGCGAAGCCCTGGCCGCGCAACTGCGTGAACAGCTGGCGCTGGACGACCATGGCACCAGCGCCGACGGTGCCATCAGCCTGCGCCCGGTGTATTGCCTGGGTGCCTGCGCCTGCTCGCCGGCCCTGGAGCTGGACGGCCAGCTGCATGCGCGCCTCACCCCCGAGCGGCTGCGGTCGTTGGTGAACGGTTGCCTGGAGGACACAGCATGTTGAAGCTGTTTATCCCCTGCGATTCGGTGGCCCGTGCCGTGGGTGCCGACCAGGTCGTCGAGGCCTTGCAGCGCGAGGCCGAACGCCGCCAGTTGCCGCTGGATATCCAGCGTACCAGTGCACGTGGGCTGTATTGGCTCGAGCCGCTGGTGGAGTGCGAAAGCGCAGAAGGCCGCCAGGGCTTCGGCCCGGTCACCCCTGAAGACGTGCCGTCATTGCTGGACGCGTTGGCCGGGCAACCCGGTGGCCATCCACTGGCGTTGGGGCCCGTGGAGGCAATCCCTTATCTGAAAACCCAGCAGCGCCTGCTATTCGCCCGCGCGGGTGTCACCCGGCCGCTTTCGCTGGAGGATTACCGTGCGCACGGCGGCTTCAAAGGCCTGCAAAGCGCTGTTGCGCTGGGCGGCGCTGCAGTGGTCGCCGCCGTGCTCGACTCCGGCCTGCGCGGCCGCGGCGGCGCGGCGTTCCCGGCGGGCATCAAGTGGCGCACCGTGCGCGACGCCGGGGCAGGGCAAAAGTACGTGGTGTGCAACGCCGACGAAGGCGACTCGGGCACCTTTGCCGACCGTATGCTGATGGAAGGCGACCCGTTCCTGCTGATCGAAGGCATGATCATCGCCGGGCTCGACGTGGGTGCCGACAAGGGCTTCATCTACGTGCGCTCGGAATACCCCGACGCGATCCGCGTGCTCGAGCAAGCCTGTGCCATCGCCCGAGCTGCCGGCTACCTGGGTAACGACGTGGCCGGCAGCGGCCATGCCTTCGACCTGGAAGTACGGGTCGGCGCTGGCGCTTATATCTGCGGTGAGGAAACCGCGCTGCTCGAATCCATCGAAGGCAAGCGCGGCATCGTCCGCGCAAAACCGCCGCTGCCGGCGCTGCAGGGCCTGTTCGGCCTGCCGACGCTGGTGCACAACGTGCTCACCCTGGCGTCGGTGCCGATCATCCTGGCCAAGGGCGCGGCGTTCTATCGCGATTTCGGTATGGGCCGTTCGCTGGGCACCATGCCGTTCCAGCTGGCCGGCAACATCCGCCACGGTGGCCTGGTGGAGCGTGCCTTCGGCCTGACCTTGCGTGAGCTGGTGGAAGGCTACGGCGGCGGCACCGCCAGCGGCCGGCCACTGAAGGCCGCGCAGGTCGGTGGCCCGCTCGGCGCCTGGGTGCCGCCCAGCCACTTCGACACGCCATTGGACTACGAGGCCTTCGCCGCCATGGGCGCGATGCTGGGCCACGGCGGCGTGGTGGTGGCCGACGACACCCTGAACATGGCCAGCATGGCGCGCTTCGCGTTGCAGTTCTGCGCCGAGGAGTCGTGCGGCAAATGCACGCCATGCCGCATCGGCTCGACCCGCGGCATGGAGGTGGTCGACCGCCTGATCGCCACCCAGGACTTCACCGAACGCCACGACCAGGCGCTGCTGCTGCGCGACCTGTGCGACACCCTGCAGTACGGCTCGCTGTGCGCCATGGGCGGCATGACTGCCTACCCGGTGGCCAGCGCCCTCAAGTACTTCCCCGCCGATTTCGGGCTGACCACCACGGAGGCCGCGCAGTGATCAATTACTTCGACCCCGAGACCGATCTCGGTACCCCGGCACGCCAGAGCGATGTGCAGGTCAACCTCGACATCGACGGCCGCAGCATCAGTGTGCCCGCGGGCACTTCGGTGATGCGCGCCGCCGCGATGCTCGGCACCCATATCCCCAAGCTCTGCGCGACCGACAGCCTGGAAGCGTTCGGCTCGTGCCGCCTGTGCATGGTCGAGATCGACGGCATGCGCGGCTACCCGGCCTCGTGCACCACCCCGGTGAGCGAAGGCATGGTGGTGCGCACGCAAACTCCACGCCTGGCCGACCTGCGCCGCAACGTGATGGAGCTGTACATCTCCGACCACCCGCTGGACTGCCTGACCTGTTCGGCCAACGGCAACTGCGAGCTGCAGACCGTCGCCGGGCAGGTCGGCCTGCGCGAGGTGCGCTACGGGTATGACGGCGCCAACCACCTGGCCGAGAAAAAAGACGTTTCCAACCCGTACTTCGACTACGAACCCAGCAAGTGCATCGTCTGCAGCCGCTGCGTGCGCGCCTGCGAAGACATCCAGGGCACCTTCGCCCTGACCATCACCGGGCGCGGTTTCGAATCGCGTGTAGCGGCCGCAGGTGGTGACGATTTCCTGTCTTCCGAATGCGTGTCGTGCGGCGCCTGCGTGCAGGCCTGCCCGACCGCAACCCTGACCGAGAAAAGCCTGGTGCAGATCGGCCAGCCCGAGCGCTCGGTGATTACCACGTGCGCCTACTGCGGCGTCGGTTGCTCGTTCCGTGCCGAAATGAAGGGCGACCAGCTGGTGCGCATGGTCCCGGACAAGAACGGCGGCGCCAACCACGGCCATGCCTGCGTCAAAGGCCGCTTCGCCTGGGGCTACGCCACCCACCCCGACCGCATCACCAAACCGATGATCCGCAAGCGCCTCGAAGACCCGTGGCAGGAGGTCAGCTGGGACGAAGCCGTCACCTACGCGGCCAGCGAATTCCGGCGCATCCAGCTCAAGTACGGGCGTGACTCGATTGGGGGCATCACCTCCAGCCGCTGCACCAACGAAGAAGCCTACCTGGTGCAAAAGCTGGTGCGCACGGCGTTTGGCAACAACAACGTCGACACCTGCGCGCGGGTCTGCCATTCGCCCACCGGCTATGGCCTCAAGCAGACCCTCGGCGAGTCGGCCGGCACCCAGAGTTTCGATTCGGTGATGCAGGCCGACGTGGTCCTGGTGATCGGCGCCAACCCCACCGATGCCCACCCGGTGTTCGGCTCGCAGCTCAAGCGCCGCCTGCGCCAGGGCGCACGGTTGGTCGTCATCGACCCCCGGCGCATCGACCTGGTCGATTCGCCCCACGCACGCGCCGAACTGCACCTGCAGCTGCGCCCCGGCACCAACGTGGCCATGCTCAACGCATTGGCCCATGTGATCGTCAACGAGGGCCTGTTGGCCCAGCGCTTCATCGACGCCCGCTGCGAAACCGAAGACTTCGCCCGCTGGCGCGACTTCGTCAGCCAGCCAGAGAACGCCCCAGAAGTACTGGGGCCCGTGTGCGGCGTGCCCGCCGAGCAGATCCGCGCCGCCGCCCGGCTGTATGCCACCGGCGGTAACGCGGCGATCTACTATGGCCTGGGCGTGACCGAGCACAGCCAGGGCAGCACTGCGGTCATGGGCATCGCCAACCTGGCCATGGCCACCGGCAACATCGGCCGTGAAGGGGTAGGGGTGAACCCGCTGCGTGGGCAGAACAACGTGCAGGGCTCGTGCGACATGGGTTCGTTCCCGCACGAACTGCCGGGCTACCGGCATATTTCCAACGAGGGCGTGCGCGCCGAATTCGAGCAGGCCTGGGGCGTGACCCTGCAGCCCGACCCCGGCCTGCGCATCCCCAACATGTTCGAGGCCGCGCTGGACGGCAGCTTCAAGGCGCTGTACTGCCAGGGCGAGGACATCGCCCAGAGCGACCCCAACACCCAGCACGTCACCGCTGCGCTGCGCGCCATGGAGTGCGTGGTGGTGCAGGACATCTTCCTCAACGAAACCGCCAAGTTCGCCCACGTGTTCCTGCCGGGCAGCTCGTTCCTGGAAAAGGACGGCACCTTCACCAACGCCGAGCGCCGCATCTCGCGGGTGCGCAAGGTGATGCAGCCGCTGGCCGGCAAGGCCGACTGGGAGGCCACCGTGGCCTTGGCCAACGCGCTGGGCTACCCGATGAGCTACCGCCACCCGTCCGAGATCATGGACGAGATCGCCCGCCTGACGCCGAGCTTCCACCGCGTCAGCTACGCCGAGCTCGACCGCCATGGCAGCCTGCAGTGGCCGTGCAACGACGCCGCGCCCGATGGCACGCCCACCATGCACATCGACCAGTTCGTGCGCGGCAAGGGGCGTTTCATGCTCACCGGTTATGTGCCCACCGACGAGAAGGTCAACAGCCGCTACCCGCTGCTGCTGACCACCGGGCGCATCCTCAGCCAGTACAACGTCGGCGCCCAGACCCGCCGTACCGGCAATACCGCCTGGCACGACGCCGACCGCCTCGAGCTGCACCCGAGCGACGCTGAAAGCCGTGGCATCCGCGACGGCGACTGGGTCGGCATCGGCAGCCGCGCCGGGCAGACGGTACTGCGCGCCAAGGTCAGCGGCCGGGTGGCACCCGGGGTGGTGTACACCACGTTCCACTTCCCCGAGTCCGGCGCCAACGTGATTACCACCGACAACTCCGACTGGGCCACCAACTGCCCTGAGTACAAGGTCACGGCGGTGGAGGTGGTGAAGGTGTTCCACCCGTCGGAATGGCAGAAGCGCTACCAGGACTTCAGTGATGAACAGCGGCGCTTGCTCAAGGAGCGCCGTGCGGCCGACAAACCGGAGAAAGCCGAGGTGCGCCGATGAGCAGCGACAACCTGGTCAAGATGGCCAACCAGATTGCCCATTATTTCGACAGCGAGCCGGACCATGCGCTGGCGGTAAAAGGGGTGCGCCAGCATTTGCAGAGCTTCTGGACACCGGCGATGCGCAGGCAGTTGGGGGAGTGGGTGGCGGCCCATGCAGGGGAGGGGTTGGACCCCAAGGTGGTGGAGGCTTTGGGTTAACTGTTGGCTGTACCGGCCCTATCGCGGGCAAGCCCGCTCCTACAGCGTACCTGTGGGAGCCGGCTTGCCGGCGATAGGGCCGGTACAGCCAACATGAAATGTCCGTCATGAATGCCAGGCCAGCCGCTGCGCAATGCTACGCTCGCCGAAACACTCGTCACGGATACCCACCATGGACATGAACTGGCACCAGGCCCTGCAAGAGAGCCTGAGCTGGCTTGCAATCGCCTCGTTCATCACCCTGATCGGCTTCACCGCCGCCGCTACCCTGGCCATACGCTACACGCGTTGGGGCAGCCAGTTCTGGCAGCTCGCCGGCCCGTATTTCACCTTCAGGCGCAGCTGGCGGCCACTGCTGGTGTTCGCAGTGCTGCTGGTGCTGACGCTGTTCTCGGTACGCATGAACGTGCTGTTCTCGTTCTGGTACAACGGCTTCTACAGCGCCCTGCAAGCGCTTGACCAGGCGGCGTTCTGGTACCTGCTCGGGGTGTTCGCGGTGCTGGCGACCCTCCATGTACTGCGCGCGTTGCTGACCTTCTATGTGACCCAGGCCTTCAGCATCCACTGGCGCGTCTGGCTGACCGAACGCTTGACCCGCGACTGGATGCACGGCGATGCCTATTACCGCGGGCAATTCCTCGCCGAGCCGGTGGACAACCCGGACCAGCGTATCGAACTGGACGTCAATGCCTATGTGACCAATTCGGTCACGCTGGCCCTGGGCGCGGTCAGCGCGCTGGTGTCGCTGGTGGCTTTCACCGGCATCCTCTGGGGGCTGTCGGCGCCGCTGGCGGTGGCGGGGGTGGAGATCCCGCGGGCGATGGTGTTTGCCGTGTACGTGTATGTGCTGATCGCCACGTGGATTGCCTTCCGCCTTGGGCGCCCGTTGATCCGCTTGAATTTCCTCAACGAAAAACTCACCGCCAACTTCCGTTACGCGTTGATGCGCCTGCGTGAGAACGCCGAGAACATCGCCTTCTACCAGGGCGCGCAGGTAGAGCGGGGTACCTTGCTGGGCCGCTTTGGCGCGCTGATCGTCAACGCCTGGGCGTTGGTGTTCCGGAACCTGAAGTTCAGCGGTTTCAACCTGGGTGTCAGCCAGGTTGCCGTGGTGTTCCCGTTCATTCTCCAGGCGCCGCGGTTTTTCAGTGGCGCCATCAAGCTGGGCGATGTGATGCAGACGTCCCAGGCCTTTGGCCAGGTGCAGGATGCGCTGTCGTTCTTCCGTGAGTCCTACGACACATTTGCGCAGTACCGCGCCACCCTCGACCGTCTGACCGGGTTTCTCGATGCCAACCAGCAGGCCAGTACGCTGCCTCGGGTCAGCACCCGAGAGCAGGCACAGGCTCTGGATATCACTGGCTTGCAGGTGCTGCGCCCCGACGGCCACGCGCTGATCGCCGACCTCGACCTGCGCCTTCACGCCGGCCAGGCGCTGCTGATCAAAGGGCCTTCGGGCAGCGGCAAGACGACCTTGCTGCGCGCCCTGGCGGGCTTGTGGCCCTATGCCGAGGGCGAGGTCAGGCGGCCCACCGGCAGCCAGGCGCTGTTCCTCTCGCAACGCCCGTACCTGCCGCTGGGCGATCTGCGTACCGCCATTGCCTACCCGGCAGGCAGCACGCTCGAGGATGAAGCGCGCATGCAGCAGGCGCTGCGCCAGGTGAACCTGGCCCACCTGGCCGAGCGCCTGGCGGTGAGCTGCGACTGGTCGCACATCCTGTCGGTGGGCGAGCAGCAGCGCCTGGCCTTTGCCCGTGTGCTGTTCAACCGGCCGCAGGTGGTGTTCCTCGACGAGTCCACCTCGGCGATGGACGAAGGGTTGGAGCATGCGCTGTATTCGCTGTTACGCAATGAACTGCCGCAGACCTTGCTGGTGAGCGTCGGGCACCGCAGCACGCTGGGTGCGTTTCATACCCATCGGCTGGAAGTGGACGGGCAGGGTGGCTGGGCGTTGCTGGAGCAGCGGCCGGAGGTTGAGCTTCAGGTCTAGGTCGACGGCCCCGGCCGCTTCGCGGGCTTCTCGGATGCGGCATGAGCTTCAAGCGCTCGCCGTTGTTGGATTGATGTTCATGAGATCGAGCGCCGCCCGCGCGGCGCATCGCGGGCAAGCCCGCTCCTACGGTCTACCTGCGGCCAGTGCAGTCAGTTACATCTCCACTGCATCGATATCGAGTCGGGCACACAAGGCGGACAGTGAAGATGCCACTGGCATAATTGGCCGGAGGTAGACCGTAGGAGCGGGCTTGCCCGCGATGCGCCGCGCGGGCGGCGCTCGATCTTGATGGCGACAACTACCTGCAGGCATGCGCCCGCATCTCAAACATTCATCTACCCCCCCTTTGACGAAAACCGACTCATGAAGCCCCCAACGCCACCCCCGCCAGGGTAGCGCCGGCAAAACCGGCACCGACCAGGAACGTGGCCTGAAACCCGACTCCATCCCACAGCAGCCCTGCCACCACACTGGCCACTAGCAGCGCCACCCCGGTCAGCAGGTTGAACAGGCCGAACGCCGTGCCCCGCAGGTTGGCCGGCGCAGTGTCGGCAATCAGCGCGGCGAAGATGCCCTGGGTGAAGCCCAGGTGCAGCCCCCAGGCCGCCACCCCCAGCACCAGCCCGGCCCAGCCCGGCATCAGCGCCAGCAGCAGGTCGGCGGCGATCAGCAGCCCGAGCCCGGTCACCAGCACGCCACGCCGGCCCACGCGGTCCGACAGCGCGCCGGCGGGGTAGGCCGACAGCGAATAGGCCAGCGCCATCAGCACCAGCACGGCTGGCGCCCATAACGGCGCCAGGCCCATGTCCTGCGCGCGCAGCAGCAGAAAAGCTTCGCTGAAGCGGGCCAAGGTGAAGACCATGGCCAGGCCGATCAGCCGCCAGTAGGCCGGGCCCAGGCGTGCGAGCTCGTGCAATGCCAGCGGCGCACGTACCGGGCGCGCAGTGGGCGAGGCTTCAGGTTCGCGGACGAAAGCCACCAGGATGTACACGGCGATGAACGCCGGAATCACGGCCACCCAGAACACCGTCTGGAAATGGCTTGCCGTCAGCCACATCAGCATGATCGCCAGCAACGGCCCAAGCAATGCGCCGACGGTGTCCAGTGCCTGGCGCAGGCCAAACGCTGCGCCGCGTAACTCGGCCGGGGTCACGTCGGCCACCAGCGCATCCCGCGGCGCCCCGCGGATACCCTTGCCGATACGGTCGACGAAACGCGCACCCATCAGCCAGTCCAGCCCCGACGCCATGGGGAACACCGGCTTGGTCAGGGCGCCCAGGCCATAGCCCAGCACCGTCAGCAGCTTGCGCTTGCCCAGCCGGTCGCTGAGTGCACCAGAGAACACCTTGGTGATCGACGCGGTGGCCTCGGCGATACCCTCGATCACGCCCACCGCCACCACCGAGGTGCCGAGCACGGTGACCATGTACAGCGGCAGCAGGGCGTGGATCATCTCCGAGGAAATGTCCATGAACATCGACACGAACCCCAGCACCCAGACGCTGCGCGGGATTTTCACCAGGGCCTTGGAAGTGGCCATTTGCGTGGTTTTTTCGACGCTGCGCATGGGCGCCTCGGCAGGGTAGCTACGTTCGAAACTGTAGGAGCCTGTGCGCAGGATGCAAATGGGATGGGTGGGTGGGCGCCAACTGATGCGGCCCTTTTGGCTCCGAAATCAGCGGCCTTGGAGTACGTCGCGGAAAACGTCGGGACGGGAAGCTGCAATATGCAGCAGCGACCGCGCCGCGCCAGAAGGCGTGCGCCTACCTTGCTCCCACTCTTGAAGCGTACGTACCGAGACGCCCAGCAACGCTGCAAATTTCAGTTGTGAAAGCCCTGTTCTGCTTCGCGCCTCAGCGGCTTCGGTCACTTCCACCTGATGTACCGCACCTTGGCGGCCAGCTTTTACATCGCGGATGGACGCCAGGAGTTCTTCGCCGATGTTGCGGGTGGCATCACGCAGCATCAGTTCTTTTTCGGTCAGGGGCATGATTTGTGCGATCCATTAATCGGGCCACTGCTTGGTGGAAAGTGGCGACTCAATGATCGTCAGCATACTGCATCCCTACGTCTCAGACGTAGAGACATTGCGTCGCTTGGCCTAGACGTCAAAAGCTCAACCGCAGCGCCAGCGCCGCCAACGTCACCAGCAACACCGGCACGGTCAACAGCAGCCCAACCTTGAAGTAATACCCCCAACCGATATACACCCCTTTACGCGCCAGCACATGCAGCCACAGCAGCGTGGCCAGGCTGCCAATCGGGGTGATCTTCGGCCCGAGGTCGCAGCCAATGACGTTGGCGTAGATCATCGCCTCGCGCACCACGCCCTGGGCATCGCTGGCGTGAATCGACAATGCACCGATCAGCACGCTGGGCAGGTTGTTCATCACCGACGACAGCAGCGCCGCAATCAGCCCGGTACCCAGCGACGCAGCCCACAGCCCATGCCCGGCCAGCCAGTTGAGTGCGGTGACGAGCGAGTCGGTCAGGCCGGCGTTGCGCAAGCCGTAGACCACCAGGTACATCCCCAGCGAAAACACCACGATCTGCCACGGCGCCTCACGCAGCACGCGGCGGGTGGAAATCACATGGCCACGGGCGGCGACGGCGAACAGCACCGCAGCGCACGCTGCGGCCACGGCGCTTACCGGGATGCCCATGGGTTCGAGCACGAACAGGCTGGCCAGCAGCGCCAGCAGCACTACCCAGCCGACGCGGAAGGTCGCCCGGTCGCGCACGGCCATGGCCGGCAGCTTGAGCTCATCGGTGGCGTAGCGCAGCGGGATGTCGCGGCGAAAGTACAGCCACAGCACCAGCAACGTGGCCGCCACGGCCACCAGGTTCACCGGCACCATTACCGCGGCGTAGGCGTTGAAACCCAGCTTGAAGTAATCCGCCGAAACGATGTTCACCAGGTTGGACACCACCAGCGGCAGGCTGGCGGTGTCTGCAATGAACCCTGCGCCCATGACAAACGCCAAGGTCGCCGCCGGGGAGAAGCGTAGCGCCAGCAGCATCGACATCACGATCGGGGTGAGGATCAGTGCCGCGCCGTCATTGGCGAACAGCGCCGACACTGCCGCGCCCAGCAGCACCATGAAGGCGAACAGTCGGCGCCCGTCACCGCGCGCCCAACGTGCCACATGCAGCGCCGCCCACTCGAAGAACCCCGCTTCGTCCAGCAGCAGGCTGATGATGATGAGGGCGATGAACGTGGCGGTGGCGTTCCAGATGATCGCCCACACCGCAGGAATGTCATGCAACGACACCACGCCGAACACCAGCGCCAGAACGGCGCCGAGGGTGGCGCTCCAGCCAACGCCGAGGCCTTTGGGTTGCCAGATGACCAGGGTCAGGGTGAACAGGAAGATCAGGGCGGCTGGGAGCATGAACACGCTGTCTCGACACAGGGAGGAGGGGTGTGGTGACTGTACACGGGCCATCTCGGCTTTTGAAAAGTTCCGTTACAAACATGTAAGTTTCGTAAATAAGATTCCACCTCAATTGAGAATCACTATATTTACCACCCCTGTTGGCCCCCAAGCAGTGTTTGCGAGGCCGGTGGGCGTGGGCCCCCGGCTTCCTGGCAGGGATGTGCCCATTCGCTTACCTACCGCAGGAGATGTAGCAATGCAGTCCAGAACCTCACCCAACAGCCTGGCCCTGGCCTTCGTCGCGCTGGCGTCGCCGGCCATGATGGCGACCGCAGCCGAAGCCGAGCAGCGGCGCGCCGGTGAGGTGCTGGAGGTGCCGGTCGCCGACAATGCGCTGGTGATCCAGGACACCCTGGTCACCGCAGAGCGCGAAGCCCGGCAGGCGCTGGGCTCGTCGGTCATCACCGAAGAGGACATCAAGCGCCGGCCACCGGCCAACGACCTGTCCGACATCATCCGCCGCGAACCTGGGGTCAACCTGACCGGCAACAGCGCCAGTGGCGCGCGCGGCAACAACCGGCAGATCGACCTGCGCGGCATGGGCCCGGAGAACACCCTGATCCTCATCGACGGCAAACCGTCCAGCGCGCGCAATGCCGTGCGCTATGGCTGGAACGGCGACCGTGATACCCGTGGCGACACCAACTGGGTGCCGGCCGAGGCGGTCGAGCGTATCGAGATCCTTCGCGGGCCGGCTGCGGCGCGCTACGGTTCGGGGGCGATGGGCGGGGTGGTCAACATCATCACCAAGCGCCCCTCCGAACAGTTCAAGGGCAACCTCAACCTTTACACGCAGATGCCCGAAGACAGCGCCGAGGGCGTCAGCCGCCGTGCCAACTTCAACGTCAGCGGCGGGCTCACCGACAACCTCGGTTTGCGCGTGTATGGCGGCCTGGCCAAGACCGATGCCGACGACCTCGACATCAACGCCGACCACGCCAACAGCGCACTGGTCGCCGGGCGTGAAGGCGTGCGCAATAAAGACATCAACGGCCTGCTGAGCTGGAAACTCAACGACGAGCACCGCCTCGAAGCCAGCGCCGGTTATGGCCGCCAAGGCAACATCTACGCCGGCGACACCATGAACAGCAACGGGGGTGGCAACCTCGACCTGATCAACAGCCTGTACGGCCATGAAACCAACGTCATGCAGCGCAACACCTACGACCTGACCCACCTGGGCGATTTCAGCTGGGGCACCAGCAAGACCAGCCTGGCCTACGAGTACGTGCGCAACTGGCGCCTCAACGAAGGCCTGGCCGGTGGGCCGGAAGGCGCGATCAACGACAGTGGCGCGGCCATGTCGCGGCTGCGCAACACCCGCCTGAGCAGCGAGGTAAACCTGCCGTTCGCCATGGGCAGCAGCGAACACGTGCTGACCCTGGGCGGCGAGTACCTGTACGAATCGCTCAACGACCAAGGCTCGTTCCGCCCGCAGAGTTTCGACCCGAGTGGCGGTGGCAGCGATGTGATCAGCGGTTTCGACCGCAGCAACTCGAAGATGACCGCCAAGAGCTATGCGCTGTTCGTCGAGGACAACATCATCCTCGGCAACACCACGGTCACCCCGGGCCTGCGCTTTGACCACCACGAAACCTTCGGCGACAACTTCAGCCCGAGCCTCAACCTGTCGCACAAGCTGACTGACGCGCTGTCGGTCAAAGGTGGCATCGCCCGGGCCTACAAGGTGCCGAACCTGTACCAGTCCAACCCCAACTACCTGCTTTACAGCCGTGGCAACGGCTGCAGCGTGCAGCAGTCCAACTCGGGTGGCTGCTACCTGCAGGGCAACGCCGACCTCAAGCCGGAAATCAGCGTCAACAAGGAGATCGGCCTGCTGTACGACCGTGGCACCTGGCGCACCAGCGCGACCTACTTCCGCAACGATTACAAGAACAAGATCATCGGTGATACCGATGTGCTCTACACCATCAACAGCGGCCGCCGTGTGACCCAGTGGGAGAATGCGGGCGAAGCGCGCGTGGAAGGCATCGAGGGCAACTTCTTCATCGAACTGGCGCCGACGCTGGACTGGAACACCAACCTGACCTGGATGCTCGACAACGACAACCGCGAGACGGGCGAGCCGCTGTCGGTGATCCCCGAATACACGGTCAACAGCACCCTGGACTGGCGCGCCACCGACAAGCTGTCGTTCCAGGTGGCGGGTACCTATTACGGCAAGCAGAAGTCGCCGACCTACAACTACCGCACCCAGGAGGACTACGACGTCGAGGCACAGGAAGATGTCGAGGCGTACGGGCTGGTGGACGTCAGCGCTGGGTACAAATTCAACGCCAACTATGACGTGCGGGTGGGGGTGAACAACGTGTTCGATAAACAGATCCTGCGTGGGGGCAACGCCAGCAGTTCCGGCGCCAACACTTACAACCAGCCGGGCAGGGCGGTGTTTGCTTCGCTGAATATCTCGTTTTGATTGCAAGGGGCCGCTCTGCGGCCCTTTCGCGACGCAAGGCCACTCTTACAGGCATTACGCGACCCCCTGTAACAGCGGCCTTGCGTCGCGAAAGGGCTGCGCAGCAGCCCCAGAAGCCACTGCCCCCTGCAAAGGACTACCCGATGATCCAAGCCCCCGCCTGGTTGCAGATCCTCTCCCGCAGCAGCGCCGCACTGCTGGGTGGCTACGCCCTCAGCTACGCCGCCAGCGCCTGCCTGGCCCGCCTCCTGCCGCTGGCCCCTGCCGACGCCGTCATCGTCGCCACACTGCCGGCGTTCGTTTTCTACACCGCCGCCATCCTCTGGGCCTTCGCCAGCCGTGACGCCTGGCGCGCCTGGGCGCCGCTGGCCGCGGCCGTGCCCTTGGCGCTGGTTGGCTTCTGGCCGCAGGCGCTGGAGTGGCTGGCATGAAAAACACCTTCACCCAATCGATGGCCTGGCTACACACTTGGGGCGGCTTGATCTTCGGCTGGCTGCTGTTCGCCATCTTCGTGACCGGCACCTTGGCGGTGTTCGACAAGGAACTTAACCACTGGATGCAACCGGAGATCCCGGCCAGTGGCGTGTCCCAGGCCGATGCCGCACGGCGTGCCATCGGCTATCTGCAAACCCACGAAGCGCAGGCCGGCAACTGGGGCGTCAGCCTGCCCAGCGAGCGCTCGCCCGGGCTGCGGGTGTCCACCGGCGATCGGCGCCATGGCACAGCGGTCCACCTCGACCCGCACAGCGGCGAGGCCATCGACGTGCGTGACAGCGTGGGCGGCAACTTCTTCTTCCGCTTCCACTTCACCCTCGACCTGCCGCGCAACTGGGGCATCTTCGTTGTCGGGGGGCTGGCGCTGGTGATGCTCGCGGCGCTGGTCACCGGCATCGTCATCCACAAGAAGCTCTTCAAGGAGTTCTTCACCTTCCGGCCAAACAAGGGCCAGCGCTCCTGGCTGGACTTTCACAACGCCAGCGCGATGCTGCTGCTGCCGTTCCATCTGATGATCACTTACACCGGCCTGGTGATCTTCATGCTTATCTACATTCCGGCAGGTGTGGATGCGCTGTTCGCCGGTGATAACCGTGCGTACTTCCAGGCCCAGGGTAACGGCCGCCTGGAGCAGCCGCGCGGGCAGGCCAGACAACCGGGTCAACTGACCGATGTGGTGCCGCTGCTGGCCCAGGCCGAGGCAGCGCTGGGGCCGATATCCGGCTTCAACATTCGCAACCCCAACACCGCTGGCGCCCGTATCGAAATCCGCCCCGAACTGGGTAACCGCATCGCGCTGTCCAAGGGGCAGGCAATGGTCTTTGACGGTGTCAGCGGCAAACTGCTCAGCGACGTGACCGAGTGGCGCGCGGCACCGTTGACTCAGCGGGTGATGGTCGGCCTGCATTTCGCCCAGTTCGGCGGGTACCCGATGCGCTGGCTGTACTTCGTTTGCGGAGCGATCAGCTGCGTGATGATCGCCAGTGGCCTGGTGCTGTTCTGCGTCAAGCGTGGGCGCAAGTATGCCACTGCCAGCGCTGATGCCTCGGCGCGGCGGTGGTACCGGGTTGCCGAGGTGTGCAACATCGGCTTCGTCGCCGGGTTGCTGCTGGCGTGTGTGGGGTTGCTGTGGGCCAGCCGCTTGCTGCCGGTGGAACTTGCGCACCGCGAAGGTTGGGAGGTGCGCGCGTTCTTCGGGGTCTGGCTGCTGGCGCTATTGCATGCGGGGATCCGGCCGGCGCGCCGGGCATGGGTCGAGCAGTTGGGGCTGACGGCGCTGCTGTGCGTCGGCCTTGGCGTGTTCGGCGGGCTGGCTGATGGGTTGCGCCAGGGAGTGGTGGCGTGCGCCGGGGTGTTGGGCGTACTGCTCGGCATGGTGGCGTGGCGCGTGCAGCATGCCGCGCCAGCGCCGCTCAAAGGCAGAGCCGGGCGCAGCGTGGAGGCCGGAGCATGATGATGCTGTTCGCAGGTGGCGTGCTGTTCGCCTACGCCGGGATGCTCGCGTTGTGCCAAGGGCTGGAGCGGCATTACAAGCAGGTCTGGAGCAGGGGTTGCCCGCCGGCTGTGCGTCGCGTGCTGCGCGCTGCAGGCTGGTTGGCGCTGGTGCTCAGCCTGGTGCTCTGCGCCCAGGCCTGGGGCTGGGCCATGGGGCCTGTGGCCTGGTTCGCGGTGATGTCGTTGGCGGGGTTGGTGCTGGTGCTGCTGTTGCCCTATTGGCCACGGCTAGCGGTGGGGTTGGTGGGCCTGCTGCCAGCATGGGGCGGGCTACAGGTGTTTGCCTGAGTGGGGCCTTTCAGTTCAGCACGTGGCGTTGCCCAAGCCAGTTTTCGAAGCACTGGAACGTCTCGATGGCGGCCTGCACGGTCGCGGCCTGCGCTGCAGGGGTAGCCGACGCCTGGCCGAGCCGGTCGAGGAAGCTGCGCCAGTAGTTGCCAGTCTGAGCGCCGTACACGTCGAAAAAGCCCGTGCCCTCGGCAGGCCCGAGCCCCAGGCGTTCGGCCATGGCCCGCTTCAGTACCTGGCCGCCCAGGGTCGAGCCTTCGACCACGTACATCACACCCAGCGCGCTGGCCTCGCTGCTGATGGCGGGCAGCGCCTGGCACAAGGGCAGGGCGTCGATGTCGGCAGCGCTCAAGCTCAGGGCCTGCAGGTCCAGCGTGAGCGTTGGCGTCTTGGTCCGCATGGGCTCCTGATAAGCCCCCAGGCGGGCCTCGAGCGGCGCATGAAACCCGTAGTAAGCCTGGATCAGTCGGCTATAGGCGGCGACGTCGAAGCTGGCTTCGAAGAATGGCAGGCGGGCTTCGAGCGCCTTGTGGCAGTCACGGGTGCCTTCGCGCAGGGCGAGCAGCAACGGGCTAGGAGAGGAGGAACTGGCTGGCATCGGGTGGGCTCTGGTGGCATTTCGCCTAAATTGGAGTGGCGATCGTAGCGCAGTGTTCCTCATCGGCAGCGACAATGTTGCGGAAAAAAACCAGGGCGTGCTAAACCAGTCGCCCCCGCCCTTGCAAAGAGCCTTCTGGTGAAAGCCGTACGCCTCACGTTGATCTGCCATGCCCTGACCCAGGCCCAGAAGGTCGGGCGCCTGCACCGTCCTGACGATGGCATCCTGGCGCTGGACGCTCAGCCATTGCCCCTGGTGCCTGAGGTGCGGGTGCTGACAGCGCCTGAGCGGCGTGGGGGTGAGACAGCGGCGTGGTTTTCGACGCAGGTGCAAGTCGAGCCGGCGCTGGCCGATTGTGACTTTGGGCGTTGGCAGGGGCGCTCACTCAAAGCGCTGCAGGCGAAGCAACCCGAGGCGTTGGCGCAGTGGCTGCAGGACCCGCACAGCGCGCCGCATGGCGGTGAATCGTTCGCTGCGCTGTGCCAGCGCATGGCGGCTTGGCTGGCGGGGTTCGAGGCGCCGGGTGAGTGGTTGGCGGTGACCCACCCGATGGTGATTCGCGCGGTGCTGGTGCAGGTGCTGGGTTGCCCGATGTCGGCGTATCGGCTTGTCGATGTGTTGCCGTTATCGCGGGTTGAGCTGAGCTTTGCGGGGGAGTGGCGGTTGCGGTTTGGGTGATTTGGCTTGGGGGCGTGCTTGTCGTGGGTCTTTCAGCGTTGTCGAAATCGAGCGCCGCCCGCGCGGCGCATCGCGGGCAAGCCCGCTCCTACGGTCTACCTGCGGCCAGTGCTGTCAGCTACATCTCCACTGCCAGCCTTGGTACATGGCTTGCGATTGAGGTGAAGCTAACAGTACCCGCCTTGATATCGAGTCGAGCACACAAGGCGGACGGTGAAGATGCCACTGGCATAATTGGCCGGAGGTAGACCGTAGGAGCGGGCTTGCCCGCGATGCGCCGCGCGGGCGGCGCTCGATTTGCGCCCCACCGCCAATCTCAAGACTTGCGCCCCACCGCCAATACTCAAGACTTGCGCCCCACTCAAAACGCCAACTTGTACCCGATCAACAGCAGCATCGCCGCCAGGCAAGGCCGCAGCACGCGGTCGGAAATGCGCCCGGTGAGGTGGCTGCCCAGGTAGATGCCTGGCAGCGAGCCGAGCAGCAGGTAGCCCAGCAGCGACCAGTCCATGTTGCCCATGCCGGCGTGGCCAAGCCCTGCAACCAGCGTAAGGGGCACGGCGTGAGCGATCTCGGTGCCCACCAGGCGGCGGGTGACCAGGAAGGGGTACAGCAGGAACAACGCCACGGTGCCCAGTGCGCCAGCACCGATCGAGGTGAGCGTGACCATCACCCCCAGCACCACGCCCGTCAGCACGGTGAGGATGTTCAGGCTGCGGTCGCTGAGCGAGTAATGGTCACCGGCATGGCGATTGGCGAACGCCTGCAGGCGGGTCTTGAACAGGATCGCCAGCGCGGTGAGGATCAACACCACGGCCAGGCCCTGCTTGATGACGGCGTTGAGCGCCGAGGTGTCGGTGTGCAGGGTGCTGAGGAACCACAGGGTCAGGGCGGCAGCCGGCACGCTGCCCAGGCTGAGCCAGCCGGTGATCTTCCAGTCGATGTTCTTGTTGCGGCCATGCACCCAGACGCCACTGGCCTTGGTGATGGCGGCGTAGAGCAGGTCGGTGCCCACGGCAGTGGCCGGGCTGATGCCGAACCACAGCAAAATCGGAGTCATCAGCGAACCGCCACCGACGCCGGTCATGCCGACGATGAAACCCACAACCAGTCCGGCAATGGTGAAACCGAAAGAACCTACATCCATACGCTACTCGACTGCCCAGCTTTAGCCCGTGATCGGATGGGTGCCAGCATATAGGTAGTTTTTATAGCCAAATAGACTTGTTCGTTATTAGGTTATAACCGGCCGCGCCTGGCCGCGCACTCGGCAAGGCGGGTGTAGGGGCTGCATGGCAGCCCCCCGTCGACGCCGTCAGATACGGAAGCTGCCCACCAGTTGCTTGAGCCGCCCGGCCTGCTGGGCCAACGCATCACAATGCTGCAGCGTCTGGTTAAGGTTCTCCACCCCTTGCTGGTTGAGCGCGTTGATCTGGGTGATGTCCAGGTTGAGGCTCTCGACCACGGCAGTCTGTTCTTCGGTCGCGGTTGCCACCGACTGGTTCATGCCATCGATCTCGCCGATGCGCTGGGTCACGCTGGCCAAACGCACACCGGCCTGGTTGGCAACCTGCACGGTCTGTTCGCTGGAGACCTGGCTGGTGTTCATGGTGTGCACCGCTTCGCGAGAGCCCACCTGCAGGCTGGTGATCATGCGGTGGATTTCTTCGGCCGACTCCTGGGTGCGGTGCGCCAGGTTGCGAACCTCGTCGGCGACCACCGCAAAGCCACGCCCGGCCTCGCCGGCGCGGGCGGCTTCGATGGCGGCGTTGAGCGCCAGCAGGTTGGTCTGCTGGGAGATGCCCTTGATCACGTCGAGGATCTTGCCGATTTCGTCGGTGCTGGCATTGAGCGTTTCGATCTGCTCACACGATTCGCTGATGCGCTGCGACAAGGCGGTCATGGCATTGATCGCTTCTTCGACCACCTGCCGCCCGCCATTGGCCTGCTCGCTGGCGCCGCTGGCATGTTGCGAGGCGTCGGCGGCGTTGCGGGCGATTTCCTGGGTGGCGGCACCCAGTTCGTTGATGGCTGCGGCGACGCTGTTGGTGCGCATGCTCTGCTCTTCGGAGCCGATGATCGAGGCATTGGATGCATGGACCACTTTCTCGGAAAGGTCGTGCACCAGCCGCGTGGCCGAAGACACTTCCGTGATCGAGGTGTGGATGCGCTCGACGAAGTGGTTGAACGAGGTGGCCAGTTCGCCGAACTCGTCCTTGTGCTGCACGTCCAGGCGGCGGGTCAGGTCGCCTTCACCCTCGGCGATGTCGCGCATGGCGCGGCCCATGGTGGTCAGCGGGCGCATCAGCACCGGGATCAGCAGGCCCAGCAGGCCGGCGATGGCGGCCACGGCGATGAGCATCGCGATAATCGCCGAGGTGCGGAACTGGGCGAGTGCGGCGTAGGCCTTGTCCTTGTCGATCGACAGGCCGATGTACCACTGGGCCGAGGGCAGGCCGGCCACCGGGGCAAAGGAAATCAACCGCTGCTGGCCATCGAGGGTGACATCCTGCATGTCGGCTGCAACGCGCAGGCCGGCGCCTGGGTAGATGTCCTTGAGGTTCTTCATCACCTGGTCTTTGTCCGGGCTGACGATCACCTGGCCACTGCTGTCGGCGAGGAAGGCGTGGCCGATGCCGCCGAAATCGACCGAGTTGATGATCTGCACCAGGGTGTCGAGGGTCACGTCGCCGCCGACCACGCCGACCAGCTCGCCGTTTTGCTTGCTTTTCACCGGCGTGGCGATGGTTACCATCAGGCCGCCGACAGCGCCTTGGTAGGGGGCGGTGAGCACGGTTTGCCCAGCGTTCGCTGCGCTGGCGTACCACGGCCGTTGGCGCGGGTCATAGCCGGCCGGCATTTGCGTGTCGGGGCGCTGGGTGAATACGCCGTTGGCCTGGCCCAGGTAGGTGAACAGGAAGTTTCGCGTATAGGAGGGCTGCTCGATCAGCCCCGCCAGGGTGTCGCCAGCCCCTTGTTCGGCGATGTCCTGCGCCAGGTTTTCCAGGACCAGGATGCGCCCGCTCATCCAGTTCTGCACGCTGCTGGCAGTCAGTGCGCCGGCCTGTTGCACCGATGACTGGATATTCTGGCGGATGGTGTTGCGTTGCAGGTAATCGTTGTAGAGCGTGAACAGGGCAAATGCCAGCACCACGACGCCGCAGGCGCTGAGCAGGATCTTGTGGCGAAATTTCAGGTTCATGTTTCGAGACCTTGAGCCATTGAGGGGAGGGCGCCGCGCGCTCGTGGCGCGATGGCGGGCCTGTCCACTCTGATATCGGCTATTCGCCTAAAAAATTGAAACACTTACGTCATCTAGCTGAGGCGATTTCGACGGACGGTGCGCTAGCGTTTTGCTAGCTGTTCGATCAGCAAACGCGCGGCCTGGCGCAGCGGTTGCCGCTTGCGCCAGCAGGCATGAAGCGGCAGCTGCAGTTCGTTGCGGGTATTGCGAAATTGCAGGCGCACCAGGCGCCCTGCGTCGATCAGCGGCGCCACCCGCGCCAGTGGCAAGTCGCCCCAGCCCAGGCCGGCTTCGACCATTTGCAGCGCCAGGTCGAAGCTGTCGGTGGACCAGTGCGCGGCGCCGATCAGCGCGCGCGGGTCGGCCAATGGCAGGTCGCGGCTGCGCACCAGGATCTGGCGCACATTGATCAGGTCTTCGAGGTACTGGATGCGCCCGTCGCGCAGTGCCGGGTGCGCGGGT
Source organism: Pseudomonas sp. P39-UII1 (assembly GCF_039672635.1). Taxonomy (NCBI): domain Bacteria; kingdom Pseudomonadati; phylum Pseudomonadota; class Gammaproteobacteria; order Pseudomonadales; family Pseudomonadaceae; genus Pseudomonas; species Pseudomonas sp. P39-UII1. The sequence goes on along the minus strand of NZ_JBDFPP010000028.1, from coordinate 17,341 downwards.
GACAGCGTCGCCACCAGCGACTCCATGCCAATGTGCTGAAACCCCCGGTGCGCATCCACCTGCAGGCCGGCAAACGCCAGGCACAGGTCGGCGCGGCCGCTGTCGAGCAGTTGCAGCGCTTCTTCCTGGGGGGCGCTGAGTACCTGGATGTCCAGTAACGGAAAGCGCTCGCCGAGCGTGGCGATGGCCGCCAGCAGCGGGCGGTGGTCGATGTCCGGGACCACAGCGAGGGTCAGGCTGCTTTCCAGGCCCTGGGACAGCTCCAGCGCATGCACCTGCAGCAGCCCGAGCTGTTCGGCGATCAACCTGGCGTGCGGCTCCAGGGCCAGTGCCTGGGCAGTGGCGCGCACCTCGCGCGGGCCGCGCTCGAACAAGGCGTAGCCCAGCTCCGCCTCAAGGTTGCCGATGGCCATGCTGACGGCCGAAGGCACCCGGCCAAGGGTGCGGGCAGCAGCCGAGAATGAGCCGCGGTCGAGCACGGCAAGAAACAGCTGAATGTTGTCGCTGGAAAAGTTCATGGCAGCCTCCTGTCAGTCAATCTGAAAGCTACCGACTTTTTCTGTCAAGCGGATTGAAGCATCCTTGCGCCCCTTCGCTTTTTGTCACATGAGGTAAACCCGTGCAGGGACTGAAACGCAAACTGGTCTACGTGACTTTCTATGAATTGATCGGCCTGTGCATGTCGACCCTGGGGCTGGCCTACCTGTCGGATACCGAGGCCTCGCACACCGGGCCGCTGGCGGTGATGATCACCACCATCGCCATGCTCTGGAACCTGATCTACAACAGCCTGTTCGAGTACTGGGAGAGCCGCCAGGCCAAGCGCGGGCGCAGCGTGGCGCGGCGGGTGGCGCATGCCATCGGCTTCCAGCTGACCTTGGTGGTGTACCTGATTCCGCTGATCGCCTGGTGGCTGGGCATGAGCCTGGTAGAGGCGTTCCTGGTGGATCTGGCGTTCATCATCCTGGTGCCGTGCTACACGTTCGCCTACAACTGGGCGTTCGACCGGATCTTCGGTTTGCCGACATCGGCCATGGCCACGGCCTGAGCGGCCGAAAAAACAACCGCTAAGGCGGCAGGCGAATCAATAATGGCGCCTGCCGCGCCGGCTGCGGTTGCTGTTCTTGCCCCTGTGCCCGCGGTGCACTGGCCAACAGCAAGCTGTCCTCGACTTGCCCCGACAGGTAGTACACCCCCGCCATGGCGCCGCTTTGGCGGTTTTCCATCAGCTCCTGCCATTCCTGGTTGAGCGCCACGTTGAGGATCACCCGCAGCTGTTCGACCATCTCCGGGTGCTCGCGGTCATGGGTCATCATGCCGTAGCCCGCCGCCGCGATCGAAATCATCGCCCCGGCCACCTTGCCCACCGCACTCGCCACGGCACTGGCGATGCCGCGCGGGGCCAGGGTGGCGCCGAGTTTTTCGCTGGCGCGGTTGGCCACCGACGACAGGCCCACATCGGTCTTCCCAGGGCCTTTTGTGGCTTGTTGATGCAAGTGCTCGCGCAGGGCGAGCCAGGCGGGTTGCTGGTCGAGCGGTTTGGCCTTGAGCAATTGATAAAGGCTGGCATTGCGCGCCGGCGGCGGGCCCAGGTTGATGGCGGGGATGCGGTTGAGGCGCTGGCTGAGCTGGTCGGGCGGGGCGTTGTAGCGCTGGATGATGCCCTGCAGTTGCTGGCCGAACAGTTGCAGGTACAACTCGCTGGCACGGTCGCGGATACCTTCGGGGTTGATCTGCTCGGCCACGGGCTCGATCACCCTTTTGTGGTACTGCTCCTGCAGGTACAGGGCAAGGCGTTTTTCCGCAGGCTCACGGCCTTGGCCGCTGTCGAGCTTGTACCAGGCCACCTTGAGCGTCAGCCATTGCTGGGTCCAGTACCCTGTGAACCACGGGATGAAATCGCTTTCGGTACGTTGTTGCACCTGCTCCTTCCACACCCGCATCGAGCGCCGCGCATAGTCGTTGGCAGAGCCGGCAGCGCCCACCGAGGCATCGATCAGCTCCTGGTCGATGCGTTGCCAGGCGGCGGGGGTGAGTACGGCAGGCGGCGGCGGGGCAGGCGGGCGCTTGCCGGCACAGGCCGCGAGGGCCAGCAGGAGACAAAGCAGCAAGAGGATGCGCGTGCTCACGCGACCGCCTTCCTGGGTAAGAGGCTTGGGGGGTTACCCGAGTATAAGAGGGGCTCGGGCGGGCTGCTGTGCAGCCCATCGCGTCACTGCTCCAGGTCGAGTTTTTCTTCCAGGCGGTTCAGGTGCTCGTGCATCAGCGCCAGTGCTGCGGTGCTGTCACCGGCCTCGACGGCATCGATGATCGCTGTGTGTTCTTCCCAGGCGCAATGGTCGCAACAAGGCGATTCATAGCGGGCGATGATCAGCGAGGTCATCGGCACCAGGCCATTGAGAAACCGCGCCAGCGGCGCGTTGGCCGCCACCTGGGCGAGCTTGAGGTGAAACTCGCCACCCAGGCGGATCGCCGCGCAGCGTTCGCCGCGTTCGTGATGGTGGCGTTCCCGTTCGACCAGCGCGCGCAATTGGCGGATGTGCGCCGGCCGTGCGCGTTGCGCGGCCAGGCTGATCAGGGTGGTTTCGGCCAACCGCCGGGCGCTGAGCACCTGGCGCGCCTGTTGTGGGTCGGGGGCGGCCAGGTGTGCGGTGTGGCTGGGGCGCTGCACCACCACTTGCTGGTCCGACAGGCGCCCGAGCACCCGGCGGATCACCGTGCGGCTGACGCCAAAGGCGTTGCCCAGTGCCTGTTCGGGCAGCAGGCTGCCGGGCGGCAGGCGCTGCTCGAGGATGGCGTCGAACAGGCGCGGGTAGATCTGCTCGGCCGACAGGCGGGTTTCGCCGACAGCGAGCAGGGCAGGCAGGTGGGGGGCGGCGTGGGCGCAGGCGGTCATGGTCGCTCTCCTGGGGTCATGGACGCGGATGGTCATCCGGGATGTTCAGTTCGATGCCCATGCGCAGGCCTTCGGCGAGGATATGCTGGCGCATCTGGGCGCTGGCCTGGGCACTGTTGCGGTCGCGGATGGCGCGAACCACTGCTTCGTTTTCCTTGAGCCGGGCGGCCAGGTGCTCGGGGGAGTTGCGCAGCATGCTGGCGCTTTGCTTGAGGGCGTTGCCCGTCTGCTGCACGACGCTCTGGAAGATCGGGTTGGTGGTCAGGGCGAACAGCGCCTCATGGAAGGCAATGTACGCCTTGGCCCCGGCCTCGCTGTCGTCGGCATCCAGGGCTTCGCGCATGTCCATCAGGGTCAGGCGCAGCTGGCCGATGTCCTGGCTGTTGGCCGATTGCGCCACCAGGCCGACGATGAAGGGTTCGAGGGTGTAGCGCAGCTCCAGCACATCGGCCAGGCTGGCCGCAGCGGTGGTGTCGACGCCGGGTTCCAGCTGCGCGGCTTCGGCCTCCAGCACCAGCACCCCTTTGCCCGGCAGCGAACGCACCAGGCCCAGGGTTTCCAGCACGGTCACCGCCTCGCGCAGGCTCGGCCGGCTGATACCCAGCTGCTCGGCCAGTTCGCGCTGGCCGGGCAGCATGTCGCCGGAGCGCCATTGCCCGCGGGCCAGGGCCTGGCGCAGTTTTTCCACCACTGAAGTGACAACGGTTGATGAGCTGATCACGGTTCGCTCCTGGAAAGGGCCGGCGCCAGCGCCGGCCTCGTGGGCTCAGAATTCCTGTTGCTGGGCGGTGGCTGGCTTGCGCGGTGCGTGAGCGAAGCCGGGTTTGCCGTCGAGCACGTTCTGCGCACGTTCCAGGTCGATGTCTTTTTCCCAGCGGGCAATGGCCACGGTTGCCACGCAGTTGCCGATGAGGTTGGTCAATGCGCGGCCAATGCCCATGAACCAGTCCACCGCCAGCACCAGCACCAGGCCCACCACCGGGATCGCCGGGACGGCGGTGAGGGTGGCGGCAAGGATCACCAGCGCCGAACCCGGGATGCCGTGCGCGCCCTTGGACGTCACCAGCGACACCAGCAGGATGGTCAGCAGGTCGGTCATTTCCAAGGGGGTGCCGGTGGCGTTGGCGATGAACACGATGGCCAGGGTCAGGTAGATGGAGAAGCCATCGAGGTTGAACGAGTAGCCGGTCGGGATCACCAGGCCCACGGTGGAGCTGCCGATGCCCAGGTGCTCGAGCTTGCGCATGATCTGCGGCAGCACGGCGTCGGAGGAGGCGGTGCCGAGCACGATGGTCAGCTCTTCACGCAGGTACTTGATGAACGGCAGCAATTTGAGGCCCGACACCCGCATCACGGTGCCCAGGACGATCAGCACGAAGCCGGCGCAGGTCAGGTAGAACAGGGCCACCAGGCCACCCAGGTGTTGCAGCGACTCCAGGCCATATTTGCTGGTGGTGAAGGCGATGGCGCCGAACACGCCGATCGGCGCCAGGCGCACGATCATGCCCATGATGCGGAAAATCACATGGCTGAGCTCGTTGATCAGCCGCGAAATGCCGGCGGCCGAGTCGCCCACCAGGTTCAGCGCGCTGCCGAACAGCACCGAGAACAGCAGCACCTGCAGGATGTTGTTGTCAGCGAAGGCGCCGACCACCGAGGTCGGGATCAAGTCCATGAAGAACGCGGTAGCGCCATGGATATGCTGGCCGCGCTCGGCCAGGCCGTTGGCGTCGGCGGTGGACAGCTGGTCCAGGTGAATGTTGGCGCCACTGCCGATACCGCTGCTGAAGGCGAATATCAGGCCGATCACCAGGGCGATGGTGGTCAGCACTTCAAAGTAGATCACCGACTTGAGGCCGATGCGGCCGACTTTCTTGAGGTCGCCGGCACCGGAAATGCCGCTGACCACCACGCAGAAGACAATCAGGCCAATCAGCATCTTGATCAGCTTGATGAAGCCATCACCGAGGGGTTTGAGTTGCAGGGAAAGGTCGGGGAAGCTGAGGCCGCAGGCGATGCCGAGGGCAAGGCCGAGCACGACTTGCAGGAAGATCGAACGCGAGCACCATTTGAGCATGGGAGTGATCTCTGATCGGTGTCCTTGCTTCGGTGCCGCACGGGGCGAAAGAGCGCAGGACTTAATTATTTTTGTGGTCTTACCGGTTTGTTCAGCGCGGGACCATAAAAGCGCGAAAAATCCTCCTTTGCAAGGGTTTTTGGCCTTACCGGTCTGACCAGTTGTGGGGCAATTTGGCTTGGCGGGCTCTAATTCGGTGCGTACTGAGGATTATGAATTCGCGCAACCAGGCGCCTTTTGCCGATGCCTGGGTAGTCTTAGCAAGCAGCCTGCCAATTGCCGCAGCTCAGGGCTGCGGCGCCATGCTTTTGACCGAGGCTAGCTCGGGGTGGGCGACCAGTTTGTCGATGTGCAGCGCGTCATCGTTCATCCAGGTTTCGCTCAGCACCCGGTAATGCTCCATGTCGCGGCAGCGCATGCGCAGGCTGTAATCGAAGTGGCCGCTGATCAGTTGGCACTCAAAGACTTGCGGGCACTGCTGCATGGTCGCTTCGAAGGCTTTTTGCGCAGCCCGCCCGCTCTGGTTGGACAAGGCCACGAGCACCAGCAGGGACAGCCCCGGGGCGATCTTCTGCAGGTCGAGGATGGCGCCATAACCGCGGATCACCCCGCGCCGCTCCAGCTTGCGCACACGCTCAAGGCACGGGCGCGGCGTGAGGTGGACCAGGCTCGAGAGTTTTTCGAAGGTGATGCGACCGTCGACGCGCAGCACGTCGATGATGGCGTGGTCGATGCGGTCCAGTGGGGGCTGGGTGGCGTCCTTGGTGTCCATGCGCGCGGCTTCTTTGCAAAAAGGGGCAAGGACAGGGTAGGCGCTTATCGGGTGAGCTTCCTCAATTACGAGGTGGCCCAATCGCCGGCAAGCCGGCTCCCACAGGGCTGGGCTGCCCCCAAGGGTTGGATTGGTGTCCAACTTCTTGGGGGCACTCCACATTGTGGGAGCCGGCTTGCCGGCGATTGGGCTGCGAGGCAGCCCCGGTCTATTCAAGCGCAGGCGCTGTCGGCCTGCTGCGCTGGGCGCATTTCTACCACCCGTGGTTGTAGCAGCGCATACAAGTCTTTCGGGTCCTCCAGCGTCGGCACCAGCTCGATCTCCCGGCCGATACCCAGAGCCCGCGCTGTATCCAGCACATAGCGCAGCGCTGAGTAGTCCTCCAGGGCAAAGCCTACCGAATCGAACAGGGTGACCTGTTCAACGCTTTCACGGCCCTTGGCAACGCCCGCCACCACCTGCCAGAACTCGGTGACAGGCGAGTCGCCAGGCATCTGCTGGATCTCGCCTTCAATGCGGCTTTGCGGTTCGTACTCGACGATCACCCGGGCCCGCTCGACGATGTCGCGGTGCAGCTCGGTCTTGCCGGGGCAGTCGCCGCCGACCGCGTTCAGGTGCATGCCCGGCTCGATCATGTCTGGGGTAAGGATGGTCGCGTAGGCCTTGTCCGCCGTCACCGTGGTGACGATGTCGGCACCCCGCACCGCGTCGGCGACCGAGTGGGCGACGATCAGCTTGAGCCCAGGCCGGCCCGACAGGTTGGCCACCAGTTTTGCAGTGGCCGCGGGGTCGATGTCGTACAGGCGGATTTCATCGATGCCCAGCAGCATCTTGAAGGCGATGGCCTGGAACTCGCTTTGCGAGCCATTGCCGATCAGCGCCATGCTGCGGCTGTCGTCGCGCGCCAGGTAGCGGGCGGCCAAGGCCGAGGTGGCGGCGGTGCGGATTGCGGTGGCCAGGGTCATTTCGCTGAGCAGCAGCGGCAGGCCGGAATCGACGTCGCTCAACGCGCCGAAGGCCATGACCGTGGGCAGGCCATGGCGGGTGTTCTTCGGGTGGCCGTTGACGTATTTGAAGGCGTACAGGCTGGCGTCGGACACCGGCATCAGTTCTATCACGCCGTCTTTTGAGTGGTTGGCCATGCGCGGGCATTTTTCGAAGGCGTGCCAGCGCAGGTAGTCCTGGCGAATGTACTCGGCCATCTCCACCATGCAGGTGGCCAGGCCCTTGCGATTGGCCAGGCGGGCGAGGTCTTGCACATCGATGAAGCGGGTCATCACATTCTCCCTGCAGCGACGCACCGGAATGTCGGGCAGGCATTCAGGGTGGGCTGTAGGTATATTTTCTGACAGATGCAGCACGAGCATGGGTGTTGGAGGGGGCTGAATACAGCGGTTGCAGCTGAATTGGAGTGCCTCACAGCCGAATCGGCTGTGAGCATCAGGGGGCAGCGTTGAGCGTGCCCTGTTCGCGCAGGCGCTTGTACAGGGTGGTGCGGCTGATGCCCAGCAGGCGTGCCAGCGAAGACAGGTTGCCGCCGCAGCGCTGCAGCAGGTCGGCCAGGTCGCCCGACGCTGCGTCGTGTGCGGATACGGTCGCACATGCGGGCAGTTCGCTGGCCTGGGCGAGGAAGCTGTCGGGAAGGTGCTCGGCGCCGATCGGCTGCACCCCGGCCAAGGCCAGCGCTACCTGCAGCACACTGTGCAATTGCCGCAGGTTGCCGGGCCATGGGTGGCGCAGCAGCAGGGCGAGTGTGGCCGCAGGCAATTGGCGTGGCTGGCCTGGCTCCAGGTACCGGGCGTGAACCTGCTCGATCAGCTCGCGCCGGTCGCTGCGCTCGCGCAAAGCCGGCAGGGTCAGGGTCAGCCCGGCCACGCGGTAGTAGAGGTCCTGGCGGAAGCGCCCGGCGCGCACTTCTTCGGCCAGGTCCCGGTTGCTTGCCGAGACCACGCGGATGTCCACCGTCACCGGTTCGCCGCTGCCCAGTGGCTGGATGCTGCGCGACTGCAGTACACGCAGCAGCCTGGCCTGGGTCGGTAGCGGCATATCGCCGATTTCGTCGAGGAACAGAATGCCGTGGTCGGCCTTGCGAATCAGCCCGGGGTTGCCCTTGTGGTGGGCGCCGGTGAAGGCCCCCTTGTCGTAGCCGAACAGTTCCGATTCGACCAGCTCCGCCGGGATGGCCGCGCAGTTGACCGCGATCAGCGGCTGGTGGCCACGGCTGCTGGCGCGGTGCAGAGTGTCGACGAAGACTTCCTTGCCGGCGCCGGTTTCACCCTGGACCAGGACCGGGATGTCCTTTTCCAGCAGCAGGCTGGCCTGGGTCAGGGCTTTGTCCAGGCGCGGGTCGCCCGCACGAGGGGCAGGACGCGTGGGGCGTTGCCGGGGCGCCTGCCATTGGCAGTGGAAACGGTTGCGCCCGGCGGCCTGCAGGGCGAATGGCTGTTGCTGGGCATGGGCGAGCAATTGGCGCATGGGCATCTGGAACAGCTGCTCCAGGTTCTGGCGCAGCGGGTTGCCGCCGAGCAGGCTGTCGGCGCGGTGATTGGCGGCGAGCACCTGGCCGCGCTCATCGAAGATCAGCAGCCCGGCCCAGGGGCTGTCGAGGTTGTCCGAGGCGCTGTTGAACAGCAGTTGCGCGTGCTGGTCACCGTGCTGCGCAAGGATCAGCCGGTTCTCCAGGCTCTGGCTCATCATGCGCACCAGGCCGAGGGTCTGGCTGGCCGGCAGGTAGCCGTCGCTGGCCACGTCGAGCACGCCGACACGTTGGCGCTGGGCGTCGAACAGCGGCGCTGCGGCGCTGGCCATGTAGCGGTTTTGGCGCAGGAAGTGTTCATCCTGGCCTACATGAATGGGCTGCGCGCAGACCAGCGCGGTGCCCAGCGCGTTGGTGCCCACGCCCCGTTCGTGCCAGTGGGCGCCAGCACTGAAGCCATGCTGATGGTGTGGGTCGATGAAGCGTCGCGAACCCCAGGTGTCGAGCAGGCAGCCGCTGGCGTCGGCGAGCATCACCAGGTAGCTGGCATTGCCCAGCAGGTGCGCATACTGCGGCAGCACGGTATCGCGGGTCAGTTGCAGCAGTGCCTGGCGCCGTTCTAGCAGGGCGCTGAGTTCGCCGTGGGTCAGGCAATCGAAGTCTGGCGCGCTCTGCGGCTGCAGGCCGAGATCGCGGCAGCGGGCCCAGGAAGCCTGGATCAGTTGGGCATGGGTCGAAGCGGATGTGGCCATGGGCCTGTCCTGTGTGATTGTTGTTTTCAGCCGACCGCTGTTCAGTGTCGTTCAGGGTTGTTCAATGTCAAACCCGCCGTTGTTCAGGTGTTCAGCGAAACTGTTCAGTTGTGAACGGCAACTGGTCGGCTTGCGCAGGGGAAGCCGCGCGCCAGAGCCTTGTGGCGCAACTGGCACGGAACTGGCTGTGCCTGGCAGACAATAATCACAAGAAGGCCACGCCATGTCCCTGGTGTTGGAGCAGGTCAGCCGCAGCGTCGACGGGCAACCGTGGATCATCGACGCGTCCCTGCGCTTCGAGCCCGGTTCGTTCAACGTGCTGTTGGGCCGGACCCTGGCCGGCAAGACCAGCCTGATGCGCCTGATGGCCGGGCTCGACCGACCCGAGCATGGCCGGGTGTTGATGGCGGGCGAGGACGTCACCGGTGTGCCGGTGCGTCGGCGCAACGTGTCGATGGTCTATCAGCAGTTCATCAACTACCCGAACCTGAGCGTCTACGAGAACATCGCCTCACCCTTGCGCCAGGCGCGCCTGGCCGAGCCCGAGATCCGCCGGCGGGTGCAGGAAACCGCCGAAATGCTGCGCATTGCCCCCTACCTGCAGCGTTTGCCGCTGGAGCTGTCCGGTGGCCAGCAGCAGCGCACGGCAATGGCCCGGGCGTTGGTCAAGGACGCCGGGCTGATCCTGTTCGACGAACCGCTGGTCAACCTCGACTACAAGCTGCGCGAGGGGCTGCGCCAGGAGCTGCGCGAGCTGTTCGCTGCGCGCAACTGCATTGCCGTGTATGCCACCACTGAGCCCAACGAAGCGCTGGCGTTGGGCGGCACCACCACCCTTTTGCACGAGGGCCGCATCGTCCAGAGCGGCCCTACCTCCGCGGTTTACCAGCGGCCCTGCAGCGTGCTGGCCGCCGAACTGTTTTCTGAGCCGCCGATCAATCTGGTGCCCGGGCGCGTCAGTGGCAACGAGGTGAGCCTGGCCCTGGCGGTGCACTTTGCCCGCAGCGCCGACCTGAAGGGCCTGGTGGATGGCGATTATCAATTTGGTGTACGCCCCAGTCACATCAGCCTGGTGCCGGCCCACGACGATGACCTGGAGCTGGCGGTGCTGGTTGAGCTGGCCGAGATCAGTGGTTCCGAGACCTTCCTGCACGTGCGTAACGAGCACTGGCGGATGGTCCTGCACCTGCCTGGCGTACACGAGTATCAGGTGGATACGCCGATCCGTGTGTTCATCCCCACCCACAAGCTGTTCGTCTTCGACAGTACCGGGGCACTGGTGCAGGCGCCGGGCCTGCGCCAGGCGAGGAGTGCCTGATGGCCGAAATCCGTTTGCACCAGTTGGCGCACAGCTACAGCCGCCAGCCCGTCGACGCGAATGACTATGCCCTGCATGAGTTGGAACACGTGTGGGAGCAGGGCGGCGCCTATGCTTTGCTCGGGCCGTCGGGGTGCGGCAAGTCAACGCTGCTGAACATCATCTCGGGCCTGCTGACACCGTCCCATGGCCAAGTGCTGTTCGACGGCAAGCCGGTCAACCACCTTTCACCGCAGCAGCGCAACATCGCCCAGGTGTTCCAGTTCCCGGTGGTGTACGACACCATGACGGTGTTCGACAACCTGGCGTTCCCCTTGCGCAACCAGGGCCTGGACGAGGGCCGAGTGCGCAGCCGGGTCGAGGAGATCGCCGAGGTGCTCGACCTGGCTGCGGTGCTGAAGAAAAAGGCCCGCAACCTCAGTGCCGACGAAAAACAGAAAGTCTCGATGGGCCGCGGCCTGGTGCGTGACGACGTCTCGGCGATCCTCTTCGACGAGCCCCTCACGGTGATCGACCCGCACCTGAAATGGAAGCTGCGGCGCAAGCTCAAGCAGATCCATGAGCAGTTCAACATCACCATGATCTACGTCACCCACGATCAGCTGGAAGCCTCGACCTTCGCCGACAAGATCGCAGTGATGCACGGCGGGCGCATCGTCCAGTTCGGCACGCCACGGGAGCTGTTCGAACGGCCGCGGCACACCTTCGTCGGCTACTTCATCGGCAGCCCCGGGATGAACCTGATCGATGTGCAGGCCGAAACGCAAGGGGTGGTGTTCGGGGGCGTCCACCTGCCGTTGCCCGATGGCCTGCGTGAACGCTTGGCAGCGGCGCCGGGCGGGCGCCTGCAAGTGGGCATTCGCCCGGAGTTCGTGCAGCTGTGGGACAGCCCATTCGATGCCGCGTACCCGGCCCAGGTGCTGGACGTCGAAGACCTGGGCACCTACCGCATCGTCACGCTGGTGCTGGGCGGCGTGTCGCTCAAGGCGCGCCTGGCCGAGGATCGGCCGTTGCCGGTAGGCCAGGCCTGGGTCAGCCTGCCGACGCAGTGGCTGATGCTGTATGTGGACGATGTGCTGCTGGAGGCCGGGCCATGAACAAGGTGCCCAACAACAAGGCCTGGTGGCTGGTGCTGCCGGTGTTCCTGCTGGTGGCTTTCAGCGCCGTGATGCCGATGATGACGGTGGTCAACTATTCGGTGCAGGACATTTTCGACCAGTCCAGCCGCTACTTCGTCGGCGCCGACTGGTACCGCCAGGTGCTGCGCGACCCGGCATTGCACGACGCCTTGCTGCGCCAGTTCATCTATTCCGCGTGCGTGCTGCTGATCGAGATCCCGCTGGGCATCGGCATTGCCCTGACCATGCCGACCAAGGGGCGCATGGCCTCGGTGTGCCTGATCGTCATGGCCATCCCGCTGCTGATCCCGTGGAACGTGGTCGGCACCATCTGGCAGATCTTCGGCCGCGCCGACATCGGCCTGCTGGGCGCAACGCTGGCCAAGCTTGGGGTCAACTACAACTATGCCGGCGACCCGTTCGATGCCTGGCTCACGGTACTGGTGATGGACGTCTGGCACTGGACGTCGCTGGTGGCGCTGCTGTGCTATTCGGGCCTGCGCGCCATCCCCGACGTGTATTACCAGGCCGCGCGTATCGACCGTGCATCGGCCTGGGCGGTGTTCCGCCACATCCAGTTGCCCAAGCTCAAGAACGTGCTGCTGATCGCGGTGATGCTGCGCTTCATGGACAGCTTCATGATCTACACCGAGCCGTTCGTGCTCACCGGCGGCGGGCCGGGCAACGCCACTACGTTCCTCAGCCAGACCCTCACGCGCATGGCCGTAGGGCAATTCGACCTGGGCCCGGCGGCGGCGTTTTCGCTGGTGTACTTCCTGATCATCCTGCTGGTGTCGTGGCTGTTCTACACAGCCATGACCCACGCCGACAAGGACTAGGCCATGAGCACGCGCAAGACGCTGGCCCTGCTGCTGTACTTCTTCTTTTTGCTGGTGCCGATCTACTGGCTGCTGAACATGTCGTTCAAGAGCAACAGTGAAATCCTCGGCGGCCTGACCCTGTGGCCACAGGGGTTCACGCTGGACAACTACCGGGTGATATTCACCGATGCCAGCTGGTACAGCGGCTACATCAATTCGCTGTACTACGTCTGTTTGAACACGGTCATTTCACTGCTGGTGGCACTGCCGGCGGCGTATGCCTTTTCGCGCTATCGCTTCCTGGGCGACCGTCACCTGTTCTTCTGGCTGCTGACCAATCGCATGGCGCCACCGGCGGTATTTCTGCTGCCGTTCTTTCAGCTGTACTCGTCCATCGGCCTGTTCGACACCCACATCGCCGTTGCCCTGGCCCATTGCCTGTTCAACGTGCCACTTGCGGTGTGGATTCTCGAGGGGTTCATGTCGGGGGTGCCGAAAGAGATCGACGAGACCGCGTACATCGATGGTTACAGCTTCCCGCGGTTCTTCGTGAAGATCTTCATCCCGCTGATTGGCTCAGGCATCGGTGTCACGGCGTTTTTCTGCTTCATGTTTTCCTGGGTCGAACTGCTGCTGGCACGCACCCTGACGTCGGTGAACGCCAAACCTATTGCGGCGGTGATGACCCGCACCGTGTCCGCTTCGGGCATTGACTGGGGCGTGCTGGCAGCGGCCGGGGTGCTGACCATCCTGCCCGGCATGCTGGTGATCTGGTTCGTCCGCAACCATGTGGCCAAGGGCTTTGCCCTGGGCCGGGTCTGAGGAGGGGGACGCATGGAATGGATGGCCTGGACCCTGCCCACGGCGCTGTTCTTCGCCGCCGTCGGTGTGCTGCTGTTGTGCATGACCCTGCTCGAACTGCGCCGCCCCTGCGTGGAGCGGCGCGGCTTTCTGCCGATCGTCACCAGCCGTGGCGACCGGTTGTTCATCGGCCTGCTGGTCAGCGCCTACCTGCACTTGCTGGTAGTCGGGGCCAGCGACTGGCCGTTGTGGGTGGCCTCGCTGCTGTCGCTGGGCTGGCTGGTGGTAGTGCTGCGCTGGGGCTGAGCGACGGCTCCGGGGAAAACTCAATCGGGAGATCACAATGTTCCATAACAAACACAATCGGCGACATTTGACCCTGGCCGCGTTGCTGGTGCTGGCCAGCGTGCAGGGTGCGGCGTGGGCCGACCAGTACGAAGACGCGGCGAAAAAGTGGATCGGCAGCGAGTTCAAGCCTTCCACCCTGACGCCCGAGCAGCAGCTGGCGGAGCTTAAGTGGTTCATCAAGGCCGCGGAGCCGTTCCGTGGCATGAAGATCAACGTGGTGTCGGAAACCATCACCACCCATGAGTACGAGTCCAAGGTGCTGGCCAAGGCGTTCAGCGAGATCACCGGCATCCAGCTGACCCATGACCTGCTGCAGGAAGGCGATGTGGTAGAAAAGCTGCAGACGCAGATGCAGTCGGACAAGAACATTTACGACGGCTGGGTAAACGATTCCGACCTGATCGGCACGCACTTTCGCTACGGCAAGGTGGAGTCGATCACCGACCTGATGGCCAATGAAGGCAAGGCCTACACCTCGCCGACACTGGACCTCAAGGACTTCATCGGTATTTCCTTCACCACCGCGCCGGACGGCAAGGTCTATCAATTGCCCGACCAGCAGTTCGCCAACCTGTACTGGTTCCGCGCCGACTGGTTCGACCGGCCCGAGCTCAAGGCCAAGTTCAAGGAGAAGTACGGCTATGAGTTGGGCGTGCCGGTGAACTGGTCGGCCTACGAGGACATCGCCAAGTTCTTTACCGAGGACGTGAAGGAAATCGACGGCAAGCGCGTGTATGGCCACATGGACTACGGCAAGAAGGACCCTTCGCTGGGCTGGCGCTTCACCGATGCCTGGTTCTCGATGGCCGGTGGCGGCGACAAAGGCCTGCCCAATGGGCTGCCGGTAGACGAATGGGGGATACGCGTGGAGGACTGCCACCCGGTGGGCTCCAGCGTTACCCGTGGCGGCGACACCAACGGCCCGGCAGCGGTGTATGCCACGCAGAAATACGTTGACTGGATGCGCGCCTACGCACCGAAAGAAGCGCAGGGTATGACCTTCTCCGAGGCCGGCCCGGTACCGGCGCAAGGCAACATCGCCCAGCAGATCTTCTGGTACACCGCGTTCACCGCCGACATGACCAAGCCGGGGCTGCCGGTGGTCAACGCCGACGGTACGCCAAAATGGCGTATGGCACCGTCGCCCAAGGGGCCGTACTGGGAAGAGGGGATGAAGCTGGGCTATCAGGACACCGGGTCCTGGACCTTCTTTAAATCGACCCCCGAGAAGCAGCGCCTGGCCGCGTGGCTGTACGCGCAGTTCGTCACCTCCAAGACCGTGTCGTTGAAAAAGACCATCGTCGGCCTGACGCCGATTCGCGAGTCGGACATCAACTCTCAGGCCATGACTGACCTTGCGCCCAAGCTCGGCGGGCTGGTGGAGTTCTACCGCAGCCCGGCGCGCGTGCAATGGACCCCGACCGGCACCAACGTACCGGACTACCCACGCCTGGCGCAGTTGTGGTGGAGCCATATCGCCGAAGTGGCCAGTGGTGAGAAAACCCCGCAGGAGGCGCTGGATGGCCTGGCCCGCGACCAGGACAAGATGATGGAGCGGTTGCAGCGCTCCAACGCCCAGGCCACCTGTGCGCCGAAGATGAACCCGGAGAAAGATGCCCAGTACTGGTTCGACCAGCCGGGTGCGCCGAAGCCGAAGCTGGCCAACGAGAAGCCCAAGGGCGAGACGGTCAGCTACAGCGAACTGCTGAAGTCGTGGGAGGCGGCGCGCAAGTGACCGGCTAGAGACCGGGTGGGCGCCATCGCCGGCAAGCCGGCTCCCACGGGTTGAGCAAATCACCCGAACCTGTAGGCGCCGGCTTGCCGGCGATAGGGCCAGTACGGCCACCCGATAAGCTTCAGGCAAAAAAAACGGCACCTGCCAGAGGTGCCGTTTTCATGTCACTGCTACTTACTTATGCAGCTCTTCGGCCGCATACAGCGTGTTTTCCAGCAGGCACGCGCGGGTCATCGGGCCGACACCACCCGGTACCGGGGTGATCCAGCCGGCGCGGGGCAGGGCGGTCTCGTAGACCACATCGCCGACCAGCTTGCCGTCGTCCTGGCGGTTGATGCCGACGTCGATGACGATGGCGCCTTCCTTGACCCACTCACCCTTGACCAGGCCCGGCTTGCCGGCAGCCACCACCACCAGGTCGGCACGGCCGACGTGGCCGGCGAGGTCCTTGGTGAAGCGGTGGCAAACAGTCACGGTGCAGCCAGCCAGCAGCAGTTCCATGGCCATCGGGCGGCCAACGATGTTGGACGCGCCGACAATCACCGCGTCCATGCCATACAGGTCCTGGCCGGTGCTTTCCAGCAGGGCCATGATGCCTTTCGGGGTGCACGGGCGCAGCAGCGGGATGCGCTGGGCCAGCCGGCCGATGTTGTACGGGTGAAAGCCGTCGACGTCCTTGTCCGGGCGGATGCGCTCGAGCAGCAGCGATGCATCAAGATGCGCCGGCAGCGGCAGTTGCAGCAGGATGCCGTCCACGGCCGGGTCGTCGTTCAGGCGGTCGATCAGCTCGGTCAGAGCTTGCTGCGTGGTTTCGCTGGGCAGGTCGAACGCCTGCGAAATGAAGCCGACCTCTTCGCAGTCCTTGCGCTTGTGCGAGACATAGACTTGGGAGGCGGGGTCGGTGCCGACCAGGATCACTGCCAGGCCAGGCGTGCGCAGGCCTTGCTGGCGACGCTCCTCGACACGTTGAGCGATCTGCTTGCGCAGGTTGGCGGCGATCGCCTTGCCATCGATTAGGTGTGCAGTCATAGACGCGTGATTAACCATCGAGAAAGGAACAATAAAGAGGGCGCATTCTCGCACGACATGGCCCGAGGGCAAAGGCGGGTGGTCGGGCAAATCCTCTAACCCCTTAAATATTTTGAGTTTTTTAGAAAAAGGTGTTGACGGTTTTCTAGCTCGTCTATAAGATTCGCCGCACTTGTCGGGCACAGCCTAGCACTGGTTGGCGAGGTCGGGCAGAATGAGTGGTTTGTTTGCTGCTCGTTCGGTTAGGCTTCACGCTTAAGCGCCCGTAGCTCAGCTGGATAGAGCATCCGCCTTCTAAGCGGATGGTCGCAGGTTCGAGTCCTGCCGGGTGCGCCATTAGGCAGCTTGGGCAAGCAAGTAAGTCTGTAAAGCGATATGGTGGGCGTAGCTCAGTTGGTAGAGCGCCGGATTGTGATTCCGGTTGTCGTGGGTTCGATTCCCATCGTCCACCCCATATTCTGCGAAGGCGCCTCGATGTAGATCTGGCGCCTTTGTTTTAAGCGTTACGCGGACGTGGTGAAATTGGTAGACACACTGGATTTAGGTTCCAGCGGCGCAAGCTGTAAGAGTTCGAGTCTCTTCGTCCGCACCATGCTTCTGTAAGCTGTACCGCAACACTGCAATATGGTGGGCGTAGCTCAGTTGGTAGAGCGCCGGATTGTGATTCCGGTTGTCGTGGGTTCGATTCCCATCGTCCACCCCATATTTTTGAAGGCGCCTTGATTGTAAAATCGGGCGCCTTTGTTTTTTTTGCGTTTGCTGACTGTTTGTTTTTAGCTTGTGAGAGAAAGCCGCTGATTGCGGCTTTTTTGGTTTTTGGTTTTTGGTTTTTTGGGGGTGCATGGTTTGGGTTGTGCGGTGGTGCGCAAATCGAGCGCCGCCCGCGCGGCGCTTCGCGGGGCAAGCCCGCTCCCACATTTGTTGCAACGTGCCATGGCCTGATAGGCCATAGTTGTTAGCCTTGGTGGCTCGACGAGGTTTTTCGGCTGGCACTGCTGCCGCCTCACCTCTCTTCAGTGATGGGCCAAGGCGGACAACCATGGCCTGACTGGAACGGCGCGTTGCAACAAATGTGGGAGATTCTATGGCAGCAGACAACTTCTCTGAGGAAGTAGCCACACGGTATTTTTCAATGCCTCCATGCATGGGGCATCGCACCTGAAAAGTCCTTCGAGTGTTTGGGTGCAGCTTGGGGGCC
>NZ_JBDFPP010000027.1:0-56749 GCF_039672635.1 Pseudomonas sp. P39-UII1 | reverse complement strand
CCTCGCTCCGGCCTTGCTCCCGGGAGGACCGCGCCCACGGCCCATCCATGGGCCGAAGCGCTTGCCGGGCATCCTGCCCGTCACCTCCCTCCGCAAGACCTCCGCTCGGCCTCCTGAAGTCGCAATCTGTGTCGTCTGGACCTTCGCGTATAGAAAGCAAGATCAAAAGCCACAGCCACAGCCAAAGCCAAGCATGTGTTTTTGCTCTGCAACTTATTGATTTTACTTGGGCTATCCGCCTACGTGATTGTGTACCCTGCAATGCAGGTATAGACTTTGCACACCGATCACCCTAGGCCCCCTGTGGTCCTCCCGACCGCCCGCGAGCATGAAACCACCGATCCAGTTGCCCCTGGGTGTGCGCCTGCGCGATGACGCCACCTTCATCAACTACTATCCGGGCGCCAATGCTGCGGCATTGGGCTACGTCGAGCGGCTATGCGAAGCCGACGCCGGCTGGACCGAGAGCCTCATCTACCTGTGGGGCAAGCAGGGTGTCGGCCGCAGTCACCTGTTGCAGGCCGCGACGCACCGCTTCCAGCAGCGCGGCGAAGCCGCCGTGTACCTGCCCCTGGCGCAACTGCTTGACCGGGGCGTCGGGCTGCTCGACTACCTGGCGCAGTACGAGCTGGTGTGCATCGACGACTTGCACGTGATCGCCGGCAAGGCCGATTGGGAAGAGGCGATGTTCCACCTGTTCAACCGCCTGCGCGACAGCGGCCGGCGCCTGCTGCTGGCCGCCTCGGCGTCCCCCCGCGAACTGCCCATCAAACTTCCTGACCTCAAATCGCGCCTGACCCTCGCGCTGGTCTTCCAGATGCGCGGCCTGTCCGATGAAGACAAGCTCCGCGCCCTGCAGCTGCGTGCCTCGCGCCGCGGCCTGCACCTGACCGACGAGGTCGGCCACTTCATCCTCACCCGTGGCACCCGCAGCATGAGTGCGCTGTTCGACCTGCTTGAACGCCTCGACCAGGCTTCGTTGCAGGCGCAACGCAAATTGACCATCCCGTTCCTGAAGGAAACACTCGGCTGGTAAGCCCGTAAATACGGGGCTTTGAGCGGCAAAACGAAAAAGTCACATCTTTTTCGATAAAATTTGCAAATGGTCCCGATAGAAGGCATAGTTTCCCCCTTCTAAAGGATTACAGACACGGTCGTGCCCATGCTAAAGCGCTTCGCACCCCTCGTGCCCCTCGCACTCGTGACCCTGTTGATTGGCTGTGCGGCACAAAGCCCGGTTTCCCAGCCCCAGGATCACACCCCGGTTGCCTCGCAATCGGTGACCAAGGCCAAAGCTTCGGCTTCCTCCGTCTTCGGCGAACAGGAAGAACTGGCCACCGAAGATGATCTGCAAGCGTTCTCCAGCGGCAGCAAGCCTTACCAACTGCCAGTGCTGGCAGACAGCATTCTCGAGCGCGGCATGTCGCTGATCGGCACCCGCTACCGCTTCGGTGGTACCTCGGAGGCCTCCGGCTTCGACTGCAGTGGCTTCATCGGTTATCTGTTCCGTGAAGAGGCCGGCATGAACCTGCCGCGTTCGACCCGCGAAATGATCAACGTCGATGCACCCAAGGTAGCCCGCAACAAGCTCAAGCCAGGCGACTTGCTGTTCTTCAGCACCAATGGCCGTGGCCGGGTCAGCCATGCCGGCATCTACCTGGGTGACAATCAGTTCATCCACTCCAGCAGCCGCCGCAGCGGTGGTGTGCGCATCGACAACCTCGGTGACCGCTACTGGAGCAAGACCTTCATTGAAGCCAAGCGTGCCTTGGCCATGGCGCCGACTACCAATATCGCGCGCAACTGATATCAAAATGATGTATCTTGCCGCGGCGGCGATGCTTGATAAAAAAAGCTCGCCGCCGTGCGCATTTACAGAAAGCGTCTAATCTAAATTCTCAACACTTTTCGGCTGCGGCCTGCGGTCTCAGACAGGATGTTCTGGCCATGAAGATGATGGCGCGCTTCGCATTCCTTTCCCTGGTGGCATTGCTTGCCGCCTGCTCCAGCCGTGCGCCTGCACCGGCACCGGTTGTGCAACCCAAGATCACCTACAGCCAGCCCGATGGTTCGCCCATTGCCGATGACGTGCTGATCCGCGCGATCGGCCTGGTCGGTACGCCGTACCGTTGGGGGGGCAACACGCCGGATTCCGGTTTCGATTGCAGCGGCCTGATCGGCTATGTCTACCGCGATGCCGCCGGTATCAGCCTGCCGCGCTCGACGCGGGAGATGATCGTCATGCGTGCACCCACCGTGGATATGAAGGCGCTGCAATCCGGTGACTTGGTGTTCTTTGCCACCAGCGGTGGCTCGCAGGTCAGCCACGCCGGTATCTATGTGGGTGAGGGGCGCTTTGTGCATGCGCCATCCACTGGCGGCACGGTGCGCCTGGACTACCTCTCCAACAGCTATTGGTCCAAGGCCTACCTGCAGGCCAAACGGGTTATTCCCCAAGGCCACTTGGCGCAGAACCCTTGATCAAGCCAGGCGCTACGGCGCCTTGCTGACCCGCCACACCACGTTACCGACATCGTCCGCCACCAGCACGCCGCCGCGCTGGTCGTTGACGACCCCGACCGGTCGCCCCATGGCCCTGCCATCGCTGTCGAGAAAGCCTGTGAGCAGGTCGACCGGCTTCGCCGTAGGTTTACCGGCGCGGTCGAACGGTACCAGGATGACCTTGTAGCCGCTGTGCGGTTTGCGGTTCCACGAACCATGCTGGCCGACCAACGCGCCGTGATCAAACGGCGGTGGCAGCACGCCAGGTTGCGCGAACGCCAGCCCCAACGAGGCGGTATGTGGGCCTACTGCATAATCTGGCACCAACGCGCGGGCTACTTTCTGCGGATCCTGCGGTTTGACGCGTTCATCGACATGCTGCCCGTAGTAGCTGTAAGGCCACCCATAGAATCCGCCATCCTTGACCGAGGTGATGTAGTCCGGCACCAGGTCACTGCCAATCTCGTCACGCTCGTTGACCGCTGTCCACAAGGCGCCCGTATGCGGCTCCCAGGCCAGGCCGTTGGGGTTGCGCAAGCCTGAGGCAAAAATCCTGTGCGTGCCGCTGGCGGCATCGACTTCCCAGATCGCCGCGCGACCCTGCTCCTGGTCCAGGCCGTTCTCGCCGACATTGCTGTTCGAGCCCACGGTCACATACAGCTTCTTGCCATCAGCGCTGGCAATCACGTTCTTGGTCCAGTGGTGGTTGAGCGTCCCGCCGGGCAAATCGACAACTGCCTTGCCGGGCTCGCGAATCTGCGTGGCCCCTGGCGAGTACTTGAAACGCAGCAGTCGGTCGGTGTCGGCGACATAGAAGTTATTGCCCACCAAAGCCATGCCGAACGGTGAGTTGAGCCCCTCGATAAAGGTCGAGCGCAGCTCGGCAACGCCGTCATGGTCGGCATCCCGCAGCAACGTGATGCGGTTGGCGCTAGGCACCCCGGCGCCTGCGCGCTTCATCGCCTTGCCCATCACCCAGCCGCGGATGCCCTTGCCATCCTCGGGCTTGGGCGGGGCGTTGGTCTCGGCGACCAGCACGTCGCCATTGGGCAGCACATACAGCCAGCGCGGATGATCGAGTTTGTCGGCGAAGGCCGCCACTTGCGTGCCCGCTGCAGCCTTGGGCTTGCCGCCGCTAGGCCAGCCGATGGCGGGTGCGATGTTGACGGTCGGGATCAGTGTCGGATTTGGCGCAGGCAATTGCGGTGCAGGCCCGCTGCCTGCATCGACACCCAGTAATGCGGTGTCGCCACATCCCGCCAGAAAGGCGCCCAGCGCCCAGGGTAAGAGAATGCCGATGCGATTCATGGACGCCGCGCTCCTGAGTAGGTCTCTCAGTATTCAGAGCGCGGCCAGGCATGCCAGTTCATCCAACTTCTTCAAGGTCCAGGTGGTCGATGCGCTCGAAACGCTCGATCAAAAAGTCGATCAGCCTGCGCACCCGCGCCGACAGGTGCAGCTGCTGCGGGTACACCGCGTAGACGTCAGCACGGGTTGGCGTCTGATCTTCCAGCAACAGCCGCAAACGCCCGCTACGCACGTAGCGGGCAATGTCCCACTCGGCGCGCAGCAAGATGCCATGGCCATGCAGCGCCCAGTTCAGTGCCACCTCACCGTCGTTGCAGCTCAGTGCACCCTGCACCTTGATGTTCTGCGTGCGCCCGCCGTTGGTGAAGCTCCACACGCCATAGGGCGATTCATTCTGGCGCAGGAAAATGCAGTTGTGCTGGGCCAGGTCCGTCAGTTTCAGCGGTGTGCCGTGCTTTTCCAGGTACAGCGGTGAAGCGCACAGCAGGCGGCGGTTGGACGCGATCTTGCGGGCATGGAAAGAGGCGTCCGGCAGGCTGCCGAAGCGAATCCCCAGGTCGAAGCCGTGGCTGGCCAAGTCCAGCGGGTGGTCGCTGATTTCCAGCTGCACCTCGATGTCCGGGTAGCGCGCGTAGAAGTCGGCCAGGGCCGGGCCGATGTAGCGGCGGCCAAAACCCAGCGAGGCGTTCACCCGGATCAAGCCCTTGGGCTCGGCGCGGTGGCGGCCGATCAATTGTTCCACTTCATCGACCTGGACGAGGATGCGCGCGGCGTGAGCGAAGTACAGCTCGCCCTCGGCGGTCAGGCTCATGGAGCGGGTGGTGCGGTTGACCAGGCGCACGCCCAGGCGTGCCTCCAGTGCTGCCAGGCGCTTGCTCACCGCCGGCGGCGTGACGCCTAGCTCGCGTGCGGTGGCTGCCAGGCTGCCTTGCTTGGCCAGGAGGTGAAAGAAGCCCAGGTCCTGTGTTGGATTCATCATTAACCCATGGTTACTTAAGAGGTAATTCAGGGTTAACTGCTGCCCTGGGTTCACTACATATACTCGGCTCATACCCGCCAGCACAAGCCCGGCGGGCCACAACAAGCATGGGAGTCGAGGCATGAGCAACTACAAGATCGCGGCAATTCCGGGTGATGGCATTGGTGTCGAGGTGATCGCCGCGGGTGTCGAGGTACTGCAGGCACTGGCTGCCAAGCGCGGTAGTTTCGGCATCGATTTCGAGCATTTCGATTGGGGCTCGGAGCGTTACCTGCGCGAAGGCCAATACATTCCCGAGGGCGGCCTGGAAAGGCTGAAAACCTTCGATGCCATCTTCTTCGGCGCCGTGGGCAGCCAGGAAGTACCGGACCATGTGTCGCTGTGGGGCCTGCGCCTGCCGATCTGCCAGGGCTTCGATCAGTTCGCCAATGTACGCCCGGCCCGCGTGTTGCCAGGGGTGACCAGCCCGCTGGCCAAGGGCAAGGCAATTGACTGGGTGATCGTGCGGGAGAACTCCGAAGGGGAATACTCCGGCAGTGGCGGCCGTGTCCACCAGGGCTTGCCGATCGAAGTGGCCACCGAGGTCTCGACCTTCACCCGCGTTGGCGTCGAGCGCATCCACCGCTTCGCTTTCGAGCTGGCCCGCACTCGCCCGGCAAAACACCTGACCCTGGTAACCAAGTCCAACGCGCAGCGCCATGGCATGGTGCTGTGGGACGAGGTGTTCGAGGAGGTGGCCAAGGATTACCCCGATGTGCGCACCACCCGCGAGCTGGTGGACGCCGTGACCACGACCATGGTGCTCAAGCCCGAGCAGCTGGATGTGGTGGTGGCCACCAACCTGCATGCCGACATCCTGTCCGACCTGGCTGCTGCGCTGTCCGGCAGCCTGGGCATCGCGCCCACCGCCAACCTCAACCCCGGCCGTGACTTCCCGTCGATGTTCGAGCCCATCCATGGCTCGGCGTTCGATATCACCGGCAAGGGCGTGGCCAACCCCATCGCTACCTTCTGGACCGCGGTGATGATGCTTGAGCATCTGGGCGAACACGCTGCCGCGCGCGAGCTGATGGCCGCGATCGAAGCGGTCACCGAAAGTGGCCTGCACACGCCTGACCTGGGCGGCAAGGCCACCACCCGTGAAGTGACCGATGCAGTGTTGGCGCTGATTCGTCGCTAAAGCTCAAAGCCCATCGTCGGCAACCGGCGATGGGCTTTGTGAAATCACCCCCGTTCGATTGACGCTCCCCATTCAACCCTCTAACCTTCGCGCGTGTTTCAGGTGCCCTGCCAGCCTTGTCTGGGTGGGGTGAAACTGGGAAGCCGGTGGGCGCCATAAAGGGCGCGAGTCCGGCGCTGCCCCCGCAACGGTAGGTGAGTCAAAGGCCGCGCAGGGCCACTGGATGCCAGCATCCGGGAAGGCGCGCAGGCCGGGCCGACGCCCGCTCACAAGCCCGGAGACCGGCCTGTCACTGCCAACGGCATCACGGAGGGTGATGCGCGGTGCACCGTGGCGTCTGGCCACGGCTCCTGCGCGCTCTCCGCCTGCCTGTCTATCGACCTGTCGCCGCTTCTTCGCGTGGCGTCAGCCTGCGGAGTACCCCCATGAGCGAACTCACCGACCGCGACGAACGCCACCTGGCGCGCATGCAGCGCAAGAAGGCAGTCATCGACGAGCGCATCGCCAATTCCCCAAACGAATGCGGCCTGTTGCTGGTACTTACCGGCAACGGCAAGGGCAAGAGCAGCTCGGCCTTCGGCATGCTCGCGCGCGCTTTGGGCCATGGCATGCAGTGCGGCGTGGTGCAGTTCATCAAGGGCCGCAACAGCACCGGCGAGGAGCTGTTCTTCCGGCGCTTCCCCGAGCAGGTGCGCTACCACGTGATGGGCGAGGGCTTTACCTGGGAAACCCAGGATCGTCAGCGCGACATCGCCGCCGCCGAAGCGGCTTGGACGGTTTCGCGCCAATTGCTGCAAGACCCGTCCGTGCAGTTTGTGGTGCTCGATGAACTGAACATCGCGCTCAAGCATGGCTACCTCGACCTCGACCAGGTGCTCTGCGACATCCAGGCGCGTCCCCCCATGCAGCATGTGATCGTCACGGGCCGCGCGGCCAAGCCGGAAATGATCGAGCTGGCCGACACGGTCACCGAGATGGGCATGCTCAAGCATGCGTTCCAGGCGGGCATCCGCGCGCAGAAGGGCGTCGAACTGTGAGCCACACGCGACACTGCCCGGCCGTACTGATCGCGGCCCCGGCTTCTGGCCAGGGCAAGACCACCGTGACTGCGGCCCTGGCCCGCCTGCACCGCAACCTCGGGCGTAAAGTCCGGGTGTTCAAGTGCGGGCCTGATTTTCTCGACCCGATGATCCTCGAGCGCGCCAGCGGTGCGCCGGTGTACCAGCTCGACCTGTGGATGATCGGCGCCGAAGAGAGCCGCCGCCTGCTGTGGGAAGCGGCGGGCGAGGCTGACCTGATCCTGATCGAGGGGGTCATGGGGCTGTTCGACGGTACCCCGTCCAGCGCCGACCTGGCCCGCCACTTCGGCGTACCGGTGCTGGCGGTGATCGATGGCACTGCCATGGCCCAGACCTTTGGCGCCCTGGCCTTGGGCCTGGCGCGCTACCAGGCCGACCTGCCGTTCGCCGGTGTGCTGGCCAACCGGGTGGGCAGCCTGCGCCATGCGCAACTGCTTGAAGGCAGCCTTACCGAGGGGCTGCGCTGGTACGGCGGGCTGTCGCGCGAGCGCGGCATCGAGCTGCCCAGCCGCCACCTGGGGTTGGTGCAGGCCAGTGAGCTGAATGACCTGGATGCGCGCCTGGACGCTGCCGCCCAAGCCCTGGGCAGCAGCTGCGATGCAGCATTGCCGCCGCCGGTGGCCTTCGCCGAACCCTCGCCGCAGCCCTGCGCCGCGTCGCTGGCTGGCGTGCGCATCGGCGTGGCGAAGGACGAAGCGTTTGCCTTCACCTATGGCGCCAACCTCGACCTGCTGCGCGATCTGGGCGCCCAGCTGACATTCTTCTCGCCTGTGCACGATCAGGCGCTGCCCGATGTGGACAGTTTGTACCTGCCGGGCGGCTATCCCGAGCTGCATCACCATGCCCTGGCTGCCAACGCGCCGATGACCGAAGCCATCCGTGCCCATCACGCCGCGGGCAAGCCCCTGCTGGCCGAATGCGGCGGCATGCTCTACCTGCTCGATGCCTTGACCGACGTTGCCGGTGAACGTGCTGCGCTGCTCGGCCTGCTGCCGGGCGAGGCGACCATGCAGAAACGCCTGGCAGCGCTTGCCCTGCAGGCCGTCGAGCTGCCCGAGGGTACCCTGCGCGGGCATACCTACCACCACTCGCTGACCAGCACCGCGCTGGAACCGATTGCCCGGGGCCTGAGCCCCAATGGTGGGCGCGGTAACGAAGCGGTCTACCGCCTGGGCCGGCTCACTGCGTCTTACGTGCACTTTTATTTCCCGTCCAACCCCGAGGCGGCGGCGGCGCTGTTGCGGCCATGAGCGAACACGCCTTCAGTGATGCCGAGCGCGCCGCGGTCTACCGGGCCATCGGCGAGCGTCGCGACATGCGCCACTTTGCCGGCGGCACGGTGGCCCCCGAGGTGCTCGGCCGCCTGCTCGGCGCCGCGCATCAGGCCCCCAGCGTTGGCCTGATGCAGCCGTGGCGCTTCGTTCGCATCACGCAGGGCGAACTGCGCGGGCGCATCAAGGCGCTGGTAGAGCAGGAGCGGTTGCGCACGGCCGAGGCCTTGGGCGAGCGTACCGACGCCTTCATGAAGCTCAAGGTCGAAGGCATCAACGATTGCGCCGAACTGTGGGTGGCGGCGTTGATGGACAACCGTGAGCCACACATTTTCGGCCGCCGAACCTTACCGGAAATGGACCTGGCCTCGCTGGCCTGCGCGATTCAGAACCTCTGGCTGGCGGCCCGTGCCGAAGGCCTTGGCATGGGCTGGGTTTCGCTGTTCGAGCCCCAGGCACTGGCCGAGCTGCTGGGCATGCCGGCCGGCGCCAAGCCGGTCGCGGTACTGTGCCTTGGGCCGGTAACCGAATTTTATCCGGCACCCATGTTGGTGATGGAAAACTGGGCCGAAGAGCGGCCCTTGAGTGACATGCTGTTCGAGAACCAATGGGGAGAGCGCCAATGAGCGTGGCCTTGCTGACCGTGGCCGGGGTGGCCCTGGATGCGTTGCTGGGCGAGCCGCAGCGGCGCCACCCGCTGGTGGCCTTTGGCAACCTGGCATCGGGCCTGGAGCGGCGCCTGAATGCTGGTGGGCGAGGCTGGCGCAGCCACGGCGTGAGTGCCTGGTTCCTGGCCGTGGTGCCCTTGACGCTGGTCGCGCTGATCCTGTCCTGGCTGCCCTATGTGGGCTGGCTGGTGGACGTGCTGGCGCTGTATTGCGCGCTGGGCCTGCGCAGCCTGGGCGAGCACGTGCTGCCAGTTGCCAGTGCCCTGCGCCAGGGCGACCTGGAAGAAGCACGGCGGCGTGTGGGCTATCTGGTCAGCCGCGAAACCCGCGAGCTCGATGAACCCGCTGTGGCCCGAGCCGCCACCGAATCGGTGCTGGAGAACGGCAGCGATGCGGTGTTCGCCGCGCTGTTCTGGTTCATCATCGCCGGTGCGCCGGGCGTGGTGCTGTACCGCCTGAGCAATACCCTGGACGCCATGTGGGGCTATCGCAATGAACGTTTCGAGCGCTTTGGCTGGTGCGCGGCGCGCATCGACGATGTGCTCAACTATATGCCCGCCAGGCTGGTGGCGCTGACCTACGCGCTGCTCGGCAAGGCCCGCCTGGCGTTGGCCTGCTGGCGCAAACAGGCGACGTTGTGGGACAGCCCTAACGCCGGGCCGGTGATGGCAGCAGGTGCCGGGGCGCTGGGCGTCGAGCTCGGCGGCCCGGCCGTGTACCACGGCGAGTTGCACGAGCGCCCGCGTCTGGGCGAAGGGCCGATGGCCGACGCCGACGCTATCGAGCGTGGCTGGAGCCTGGTGCAACGTGGCGTGTGGCTGTGGTTGCTGCTGATTTGCCTGGGAGCGTACTTGAATGCTTGAGCACGGAGGCCGCCTGTTGCGGGCGGTACGGCAGTACGGCATTGCCCGTGAGGCCTGGCTCGACCTGTCCAGCGGCATCGCGCCCTGGCCGTACCCGATCCCGCCGATCCCGGTGGATGCCTGGGCCCGCCTGCCGGAAACGGAGGATGGCCTCAAAGCTGCTGCACGTGCTTATTACGGCGCTCGCCAGTTGCTGGCAGTGGCCGGCTCGCAGGCGGCGATCCAGGCCTTGCCGCAGTTGCGCCCGACGGGCCGGGTTGGCGTCCTGTCGCCGTGCTACGCGGAGCATCCGCAGGCCTGGCAGCGGGCAGGCCACCGGCTGATCGAGCTGGATGAAGCGCAGGTCGAGGGCACACTCGACAGCCTCGATGTGCTGGTGCTGGTCAACCCGAACAACCCCACCGGCCGGCGTATACCCCGCGAGCAGCTGCTTGCCTGGCATGCCCGCCTGGCCGAGCGGGGCGGCTGGCTGGTGGTCGATGAAGCGTTCATGGACAACACCCCCGAACACAGCGTGGTGCAGTGTGCCGAGCGCCCCGGGCTGATCGTGCTGCGCTCGTTCGGCAAATTCTTCGGCCTGGCCGGTGTGCGGCTTGGCTGCGTGGCAGCCGAACTGCCACTGCTACAGCGCCTTGCTGATCTGCTTGGCCCGTGGACCGTCAGCGGCCCGACCCGAGTAGTGGCCCAGGCCTGTTTCGCCGACCAGGCAGCGCACCCGGCGCAGATCGAACGCTGCGCCCAGGCCAGCCAACGGTTGGCCGTGCTTCTGGAACGCAGCGGCCTTGCGCCTACGGGCAGCTGCGACCTGTTCCAGTACGTGCGTAGCGACCGTGCCGCGCACCTGCATGACTTTCTCGCCCGCCGGGGCATCCTCGTCCGCCTGTTCGAGTACCCGCCAGCCGTGCGCCTCGGCCTGCCCGCCAGCGGGGCCGATGAACAGCGCCTGGCACAAGCCCTGGCCGATTATCAGAAGGAAACGGCATGACCACCCTCATGGTGCAAGGCACCACCTCCGATGCCGGCAAGAGCACGCTGGTCACCGCGCTGTGCCGCTGGCTGTTGCGCCAGGGCGTGGCCGTGGTGCCGTTCAAGCCGCAGAACATGGCGCTCAACAGCGCAGTGACCGCAGATGGTGGCGAAATCGGCCGTGCCCAGGCCGTACAGGCCCAGGCCTGCCGGCTGGCGCCGCACACCGACATGAACCCGGTGCTGCTCAAGCCCAACAGCGACACCGGTGCCCAGGTGATCATCCATGGCCGCGCAGTCACCAGCATGAATGCGGTGGCCTATCACGACTACAAAGCCATCGCCATGCAGGCGGTACTGGCGTCACACCAGCGCCTGAGCGCCGAATACCCGGTGGTGATGGTCGAAGGGGCGGGCTCGCCCGCCGAGATCAACCTGCGCGCCGGTGACATCGCCAACATGGGCTTCGCCGAAGCGGTCGACTGCCCGGTAATCCTGGTGGCCGACATCAACCGGGGCGGGGTTTTCGCCCACCTGGTCGGCACCCTCGAACTGCTGTCGCCGAGCGAGCAGGCGCGGGTCAAGGGCTTCGTCATCAACCGCTTCCGTGGCGACATCGCCTTGCTGCAGCCGGGCCTGGACTGGCTGCAGCAGCGCACCGGCAAACCGGTGCTGGGCGTGCTGCCGTATGTCACCGACCTGCACCTGGAGGCCGAAGACGGTATCGATGTGCGCCAGGCGGCCAAGGATGAGCGCGTGCTCAAGGTGATCGTTCCGGTGTTGCCGCGCATCAGCAACCACACCGACTTCGACCCGCTGCGCCTGCACCCGCAGGTGGACCTTCAGTTCATCGGCCCTGGCCAGCCGATTCCGCCGGCCGACCTGATCATCCTGCCGGGCTCCAAGAGCGTGCGCGGCGACCTGGCGCAACTGCGTGCGCGCGGCTGGGACACGGCCATCGCCCGGCACCTGCGCTATGGCGGCAAGCTCATCGGTATTTGCGGTGGGCTGCAGATGCTCGGCCACCACGTGCACGACCCGCTTGGCCTGGAAGGGGCTGCAGGCTCCAGCCCGGGCCTGGGGCTGCTCGATTACACCACGACCCTCGAAGCCGAGAAGCAACTGCGCAACGTGGCCGGGGCGTTGAGCCTTGAGCAAGCAGCCGTGGCAGGGTACGAAATTCATGCCGGTGTCACCCACGGCCCTGCGCTGCAATGCCCGGCCGTGCAGTTGGCCGATGGCCGCAGCGATGGCGCCATCAGCGCCGACGGGCAGATCCTTGCCACCTACCTGCACGGCCTGTTCGAAGGCAGCCAGTCGTGCGCCGCACTGCTGCGCTGGGCGGGCCTGGAGGGCGTGCAGCAGGTCGACTATGAGGCCCTGCGCGAGCGCGATATCGAGCGCCTGGCCGACCTGGTGGAAAAACACCTGGATACCGCGCACCTGCGCCAGCTCTGTGGGGTCGCCTGACATGCTCAACCTGATCCTTGGCGGCGCCCGCTCGGGCAAAAGCCGCCTGGCTGAACGACTGGCTGCCGACAGCGGCCTGCCGGTGACCTACATCGCCACCAGCCAGCCGCTCGATGGCGAAATGAGCGAACGCGTGCGCCTGCACCGCCAGCGTCGGCCAACCGACTGGGGGCTGATCGAGGAACCCCTGGCCCTGGCCGCCGTGCTGCGCGCCGAGGCCGCCGAAGGGCGCTGCCTGCTGGTGGACTGCCTGACCCTGTGGCTGACCAACTTGCTGATGCTCGAAGACGAGCAGCGCCTGGCCGAGGAACGCGACGCGCTGCTCGACTGCCTTGTGCAGCTGCCCGGCACGATCCTCCTGGTCAGCAACGAAACCGGCCTGGGCGTGGTGCCCATGGGCGAGCTGACCCGGCGCTATGTCGACCAGGCCGGCTGGCTGCACCAGGCCGTCGCCGAACGCTGCCAGCGGGTGGTACTGACCGTCGCTGGCCTGCCCCTGATGCTCAAAGGACCTGCACTATGAACCCGACCTGGTGGCGTGACGCCTGCCAACCTCTCGACACCGCCGCCATGGACCAGGCCCGCGCCCGTCAGCAGCAGCTGACCAAACCTGCCGGATCGCTCGGCCAGCTGGAAGGCCTGGCCGTGCACCTGGCCGGCCTGCAAGGGCGTGAGCGGCCGACCCTGGACCAGGTCGCCATCACTATTTTCGCCGGTGACCATGGCGTGGTCGAGGAGGGCGTCTCGGCTTACCCGCAAGCGGTGACCGGACAGATGCTGCGCAACTTCGTCGGCGGCGGCGCGGCGATCAGCGTGCTGGCGCGCCAGCTGCAAGCCAGCCTGGAAGTGGTCGACCTGGGCACCGTCGACCCGGCACTCGAGCTGCCGGGTGTCCGCCATTTGCGCCTGGGCGCGGGTACCGCCAACTTCGCCCGGCAACCCGCGATGACCGACGCGCAACTGCATGCCGCCCTGCAGGCCGGCCGCGACAGCGCCCAGCGCGCCGCGGCTAACGGCGCGCAGCTGTTCATCGGCGGCGAGATGGGCATCGGCAACACCACCGCAGCTGCGGCACTGGCCAGCACGCTGCTGGCCTGCCCGGCGGGTGACCTGAGCGGCCCGGGCACTGGCCTGGACGCTGCCGGCGTGCGCCACAAGGCTGAGGTGATCGAGCGCGCCCTGGTACTGCACGGCCTGCGCGCCGACGACCCGCTGCAGGCGCTGGGCTGTGTCGGCGGCTTCGAGATCGCTGCGCTGGCTGGGGCCTACCTGGCCTGCGCGCAGCAGGGCATTGCCGTGTTGGTTGATGGCTTCATCTGCAGCGTCGCCGCGCTGGTTGCAGTGCGCCTCAACCCGCACTGCCGCGCCTGGCTGCTGTTCGCCCACCAGGGCGCCGAGCCAGGGCACCAGGCCTTGCTTGAAGCGCTGCAGGCCGAGCCGCTGCTGGCCCTCGGCCTGCGCCTGGGTGAGGGCAGTGGTGCCGCCCTGGCCGTACCGCTGATGCGCCTGGCCTGTGTGCTGCACGGGCAGATGGCGACCTTCGCCGAAGCGGCCGTGGCGGACCGCCCGGCATGATCCTCGACCTGCTGCGCCACGGTGAAACCGAACAGGGCGGCGGCTTGCGTGGCAGCCTTGACGACGCCTTGACCGAACAGGGCTGGGCGCAGATGCGCGGTGCTGTACGTGAGGGCGGGCCTTGGCAGGTGCTGGTCAGCTCGCCCTTGCAGCGCTGCGCGCGGTTTGCCGACGAGCTGGGGGCGCGCCTGGGTTTGCCGGTGCAGCGCGAGGCGGGCCTTCAGGAGCTGCATTTCGGTGAATGGGAAGGGCGCAGCGCCTTGCAGATCATGCAAACCCAGGCCGATGAACTTGGGCGTTTCTGGGCGGACCCTTACGGCTATACACCGCCTGCCGGCGAGCCTGTGAGTGCGTTCGCCGAGCGCGTGCTCGCTGCGGTTGCTCGGCTGTACCAGCAGCATGCCGGCAAACGGGTACTGCTGGTCACCCATGGCGGCGTCATGCGCTTGCTGTTGGCGCGCGCCCGTGGCCTGCCGAAAGAGCAATTGCTGCAAGTCGAAGTGGGGCACGGCGCGTTGCTGCGCGTGCTGATGAATGAAGACGGGCTGGTGGAAGAGGTACGCTGAGATGCTGCCGTTCTGGATTGCCCTGCAGTTCCTGAGCAGCCTGCCGGTACGCTTGCCGGGGATGCCCGAGCCGCGCGAAGTGGGGCGCTCGCTGCTGTGCTATCCACTGGTGGGCCTGCTGTTCGGGGTGTTGCTGTGGCTGGCCAGCCACCTGCTGCAAGGCACGCCCGCCCCGTTGCATGCGGCCTTGTTGCTGGCGTTATGGGTACTGCTAAGTGGAGCGCTGCACCTGGACGGCCTGGCCGACAGCGCCGATGCCTGGCTGGGCGGGTTCGGCGACCGGGAGCGTACGCTGCAGATCATGAAGGATCCGCGTAGCGGGCCAATTGCGGTGGTGACCCTGGTGTTGGTGTTGCTGCTGAAGTTCTGTGCGTTGTGGGTGCTGGTCGAGCGCGGTGCAGGGGCGCTATTGGTACTGGCGCCGGTGGTGGGGCGGGCGGCGATGCTGGGGCTGTTCCTCGGGACGCCCTACGTGCGCCCGGGTGGACTGGGGCAGGCACTGGCCGAGCACCTGCCGCGGCGCGCGGCGGGCTGGGTGCTGCTGGGTAGCATGCTGCTGTGCCTGCTACTGGGTGGCCTGCGCGCTGTCTGGCCCATGGTTGTGGCAATCGGTGTGTTCCTCTGGCTGCGCCGGCTGATGTGCCAGCGGCTGGGAGGGGCCACCGGGGATACGGCCGGGGCGCTCCTGGAGTTGCTTGAGCTCGCGGTCGTGTTGGCCCTGGCGTTGGCTTTCTGAGCAGCTGACGGGCGGCGGCAATATCCCGCAAAGCATGGGTAACTGATTCCCGTACAGAAGGGGCGTACGCTCGGCGCTTCGAAAATGCTGACCGGGGTGGCCTTCATGCATTACTGGATCCTTGCCTGTCTGCTCGGGCTGCACTCATTGTCGGCCAGCGCCGCCGACCTTATCGACTTCTGGGGCACGCCGCGCCACGGCGGCAACAGTTTCAACCGGCTACCCCCTGATCAGGCCTACTTCGAGGCCTTGCGCGGTTATGGCGCGACCTGGGTACGGCTTTCCTACGACAAATGGCAGCCGGCGCAACGCGATTTTCTGCTGGGCGATGCCGACCACTATCAGGGCTTGCCCAAGGCAGACCTTGAGCAATTGCGCGCGGTGCTCGACCGCGCTCACCAGGCAGGCCTGAAGGTGGTGATCACGCCCTTGTCCCTGCCAGGCATGCGCTGGTCGCAGAACAACGATGGCCAGTTCGATGACCGTTTGTGGCAGGACAAACGCTACTGGTCGCAGGCTGCGGACTTCTGGCGTGACCTGGCTCGCGAGCTGAAGGGGCACCCGGCCATTGCCGCCTACAACCTGATCAACGAACCGGCACCCGAAATGCAGGGCGGGCTTGCCGAGCATGCGGCTGCCCCTCTGATGCAGCGATGGTATGAGCGTGAGAAGGGCGGTGCACGCGACCTGCCGGGGTTGTATCGCCAGCTGCTTTCGGCGGTTCGTGAAGTGGATGAGGTCACTCCGGTCATGGTCGACGCTGGCTGGTACGCTGCAGCCGATGCATTCAGCTATTGGCCTGAGCCGTTGCAGGACGATCGTGTGCTTTACAGCATCCATATGTACGAGCCCTACGCCGCCACAAGCGCGCCGAACATGACCCGCAAACAGCCGCTGGCCTATCCGGGTACTGTACCTTTCGCCGGGCAGAGCGAGCAGTGGGATGGCCGGCGCGTGGCGCAATACCTGGAGCAGCCGCTGGCGTGGTTGGCGGCCATGAAGGTCCCAAGCACGCGGCTGGTGGTCGGCGAGTTTGGCTGCATGCGTCGGTTGCCAGGTTGTCAGCAATACCTGGAGGACGTGCTCAAGGTGCTTGATCACAATCAGTTGCACTGGGCCTTCTACAGCTTTCGTGAAGACAGCTGGGATGGCATGGATTACGAGTTGGGGTCGGCCAAGGTCCCTTGGCGCTATTGGCAGGCTATTGAGAAGGGCGCAGCCGACCCGCTGGCCCGCCAGGCGACGAGCGAATTCGAGCCAATCCGGCGGCGGTTGGTCCAGAGTGCCCAGTGAAACTTCTTGCAACATCCATATCGCGGGTATATACACGTATCCATGTTGACCAGTGAATGCATCTGCACCCATCTGCGTCGCGCCGCCCGTGGGGTGAGCCGGCATTACGACGAAGCCCTGGTCGGCTTCGGCATCAATGTCGCCCAGTTTTCCCTGCTGCGCCATCTGCAGCGGCTCGACCGCCCGAGTATCACCAGCCTGGCTGAAGCCATGGGCCTTGAGCGCAGCACCCTGGGCCGCAACCTGCGGGTGCTCGAGGCCGAGGGCCTGGTGGCGCTGGCCGACGGTGACGATCAACGCAACCGCGTGGTGCTGTTGACGGCGGCTGGGGCAGAACGTCTGCAAGCGGCGTACCCGGCTTGGGAACAGGCCCAGCGCCTGCTGGTAGAGCAACTGGGTGAGGGGCAGCGTGACGAGCTGGTGCGTCTGCTGGGGCAACTGGCGTGATGCTTACGATTATAAGCGGGTATATACCCGTATAACCTTGCGATGTGCTGGAGATAACGACAATGACTTCGGTTTGGCGAACCAGCGGGTGGGTACTGACAGGGGCGGCGCTGATCCTGGCGTTGTCACTCGGTGTTCGGCACGGCTTCGGCCTGTTCCTGGCGCCGATGAGCGCCGATTTCGGTTGGGGGCGCGAGGTGTTCGCCTTCGCCATCGCCCTGCAGAACCTCATCTGGGGCCTGGCGCAGCCGTTTGCCGGCGCGCTGGCCGATCGCTTCGGCGCTGCCAAGGTGGTCATCATTGGCGGCATTCTGTATGCCGCCGGGTTGCTGCTGATGAGCACCGCCGACTCGGCCTGGTCGCTGTCGCTCAGCGCCGGCCTGCTGATCGGCATCGGCCTGTCGGGCACTTCGTTCTCGGTCATTCTGGGCGTGGTCGGCCGGGCTGTTCCGGCAGAAAAGCGCAGCATGGCCATGGGTATCGCCAGTGCGGCCGGTTCGTTTGGCCAGTTCGCCATGTTGCCCGGCACCCTCGGCCTGATCGAGTGGCTGGGCTGGTCGGCCGCCTTGCTGGTGCTTGGCCTGCTGGTGGGTTTGATCGTGCCCTTTGTCGGTATGCTGCGTGACCGCCCGCTGCCCAGCCATGGTGCCGAGCAGACGCTGGGCCAAGCGCTGCACGAAGCCTGCTCGCACTCCGGGTTCTGGCTGCTGGCCCTGGGCTTTTTCGTCTGCGGCTTTCAGGTGGTGTTCATCGGTGTGCATTTGCCGGCCTACCTGGTCGACCAGCACCTGCCGGCCACGACCGGCACTACCGTGCTGGCGCTGGTCGGGCTGTTCAATATCGTCGGTACCTACACGGCAGGCTGGTTGGGTGGGCGCATGTCCAAGCCGCGCCTGCTGACGGCGTTGTACCTGCTGCGCGCAGTGGTGATCGTGTTGTTCCTCTGGGCGCCGGTCACCCAGTACAGCGCCTACCTGTTCGGTATCGCCATTGGCCTGTTGTGGCTCTCGACCGTGCCGTTGACCAATGGCACCGTGGCCTCCGTGTTCGGTGTGCGCAATCTATCGATGCTGGGCGGCATCGTCTTCCTGTTCCACCAGTTGGGCGCCTTCCTCGGCGGCTGGTTGGGCGGGGTGGTGTATGACCGCACCGGCAACTACGACTTGGTCTGGCAGATCTCGATCCTGCTGAGCCTGTTGGCTGCGGCGCTCAACTGGCCGGTGAGTGAACGCCCGGTCGCCCGCCTGCAGGCCCAGGCCGCATGAAGCGCTACCTGGCCCGCGGCCTGCTGGCCCTCGCCGCCGCCCTGCTGCTGGTGTTGGCGTGGTGGGGCTGGCACCAGGGCGGCATGGCGTTGATGCAACTGGGCATGGGCGTTTGTTAGGCGCTACCCTGCAAGTTCAAGGAATGTCTTGCAGGAGAACCGAACGATGCGTGCACATAGGTTGATAATGCCGTTGCTGGCCCTCTTCGCCGCCAGCTCTGCCTGGGCTGCGGATTGCCCGGCGTTGTTGCAGGGTAGCTTGCCCGAGTTGCGTGGCAAGGGACAGGTCGACCTGTGCCAGCGCTTTGCCGGCAAGCCGTTGGTGGTGGTCAACACCGCCAGCTACTGCGGGTTTGCGCCGCAGTTCGAGGGGCTCGAGCGTACCTACAAGGAGTACCACGAGCAGGGGCTGGAAATGCTCGGTGTGCCATCTAATGATTTCAAGCAGGAAGACGCTGACAGCGAGAAGACAGCCAAAGTCTGTTACGCCAATTATGGTGTGACCTTCACCATGACCAAGACCCAGGCGGTGCGGGGCAAGGATGCGACGCCGCTGTTCGTGGAGTTGGCGCAGCAGAGCAGTGCGCCGAAGTGGAATTTCTACAAGTATGTGGTGGATCGCAAGGGCAAGGTGGTCGGCAATTTCTCCAGCCTGACCAAGCCGGATGATCCGGCGTTCAGGGCGGCGATCGAGAAGGCTATCGCTTCGCAGCCTTGAGAAGCGCCGCTTTGGGGCTTCTCGCCACCGCCTTGCCGCCAGCAACGGCCCATCCATGGGCCTACGCGCTGGAAGGCGCGGCTCTCTTCAGTGTGGGTGTACGGTCAGTGCAACCAGGCGCAACACCACAGGCCTCACCATCAGCACGCACACGAACGCCACGGGCATGGCCAGTTGGTACGCCTTGAGCACGTTGTTCAGGTACTGCGGGTTGACGCCAGCATTGGCAGCAGTGATCACGAAGCACATCAACAGCGCCATGATTGACGACATGTAGAACGCAAAGACATAGGGCGTGGCACTGGGGCGTAGTTTGCGCCGGCTGCGGGCTTGGGACAGGTTGCTCATGCGAACTCCTGAAAAATGGCTGGAGGCGCAGGTTAGCAATGCAGTGGGCCACGGCTGTAGACCGGCAATGCTGAGTTCTTTATAAAGAGATTCTTACGAATCAAAGGGCTCGGCATGGATTTGCTCAATACCATCCGCAGTTTCATCAAGGTGGTCGAGGCCGGCAGTATTGCCGGCGGGGCGCGGAGCCTGGGGATCAGCCCGGCAGCGGTCAGTCAGAACATCGCCCGCCTCGAAGGCCACCTGCAAGTGCGCCTGCTCAGCCGCACCACTCGCAGCATGGCGTTGACGCCTGCCGGTTCGCTTTATTACGAGCGGGTCAGGTTGGTAGAGCGGGACCTTGCCCAGGCCGAGCTGGCTGTCACCACCCCCGATAGCGAGCCCCAGGGGCGGCTGTGCATTGCCTCCACTTCGGCATTCGGGCGCCACGTGCTGGCGCCGCTGATCCCTGCATTCAGCGCACGTTACCCGTTGCTTTCGATAGAGTTGGTAACGACCGACCGAAGGGTCAATCACGCCCGTGAGGACATTGACGTCAGCCTGCGCATTGCCCCACAACTGGAGGATCAGTTGCTGGCGCGGCATATCGCGCGTATCCCATTCATCTGCTGCGCGTCCCCCGGCTACCTGGCGAGCGCAGGCTTGCCGGCCACGCCCGAGGCGCTGCGCGAGCATCGCTGCCTGGTGTTCCGCTACCCGGTAGATGGCCGCTTCCTGCGTTGGGGGTTCATGCGTGACGGCCTGCGGTTCGAGGCGGAGTTCGGCTCGGTATTGATCAGTGACGATATCGATGCCCTGACCCAGATGGCGCTCAACGACGGTGGCATCACCCGGCTGGCGGAGTTCATGGTCACGCCGTACCTGGCTTGCGGTGCGCTGGTGCCATTGTTCGAATACCGCGACAACCGCCAGGCGTATGCCCAGACCGAGCCGATGGACATCTACCTGTGCCTGGCCGACCGCTTCGCCATGACGCCGAAGGTGCGTGCATTCATGGACTATTTGCGCGATTCGCTGGGTGACAGCTGGCAGGTCCAGGCGTAAAAAAACCGCCACGCGGGCGTAATGCTGGTCACTTGAGAATGGCGGGGCCGCAGAGCGGCCCTGGCATCTCAAGTGAAAAGCACTACCTCGAGGGCGGTTTCTTTCATGCAGCGATACGAATCAGAAGCGGTAGGTGAGGGATGCACCGACACCATGCGCGCTGTTTTCGTACTTGGCCTGGTAGCTGCCTTTGGTGGCGCTGACCTGGTTGACCTTGGTGTCTTCTTCCCACAGGTAGGAGTAAGCCACGTCGATGGTCATGTCGTCGTTCGGGCTCCAACCTGCACCCAGGCTGAACACCTTGCGATCGCCGGTAGGGATGCGGGGTGAACGGTCGTGGTTGTTGGTTGGCGACTGGTCGACGGTGAAGCCTGTGCGCAGTACCCATTCCTTGTTCACCTTGTAGGACGCGCCAATGGCGTGTGCCCAGGTGTCGTGCCAGTTCTGCTCTTCAGAGATGGTCTGGAACGCCGAGCCAGCCAGCGGTGCCGGTACATCGTTCTGCACGGTGATGTCTTTCAGGCGGCTCCAGCGGGTCCAGGTGCTGCCTGCGTACAGGGTCCACTGGTCATCGAGCTCATGGGTGACCGAAAGGTCAACCGATTCCGGCGTCTTGATCTTCAGGCTGGCGTCGAACTTGTTGCCGTTGAATGGCCCGATCAGCGGGGTGCTGACGCGGGTCTTGCCCTCGAGCTTGTAGTCGACCATGGAATGGTAGGTCAGGCCGACACGGGTGCTGTCGGTGGCCTGTACCAGGATACCGATGTTGTAACCAACGGCGGTATCGTCACCCTTGATCTTGACTTCACCATCGTTGCGGCCAGGCGTGAACGGGTTGATCAGGCTCGAACCCAGTTCGCCCTTGATACGGTTGATGGTCGGGCCGAAACCGATCGAAACCTTGTCATTGAAGGCGTAGCTGATGGTCGGCTGGAAGGTGACCACCTCGACGTGGCTCTTCTTGCCCCAGTAGCGCGCGGCATCGTCGCTACCGTAGTCGGTGACCAGGCCGAAGGGCACGTAGATGCCGAAACCGACACTCCAGTGATCATCGATAGGCTTCACGTAGTAGCCCATCGGTACGCCGACCACAGGCACCATGTCACCGTCGGTTTCCCCCCCGAGGTTGCTGCCAGGGCCTGAGATATCAGACTTGGCGATGACGGCTGCGCCGCCCACGGTGATTTGCTCGCGCTTGAGGCGGGACATGCCTGCTGGGTTGCCAAACACGGTGCTGGCATCTTCGGCAGAAGAAGAACGTCCCGCGAAACCTGTCCCCATGCTGCTGATGCTTTGTTCGTTGAGTGCGAAGCCGGCAGCGAACAGTTGGCTGGAAGCGAAAGCAACGGCTAAGCCGAGGGAGGTTTTGAGCATTACTTTTTTCATTATTAGAAACTCCTTGGGATCTCCGGGGCGAAAAGCTACCAACAAATCACGCGCCGCGCTATAGCCTCAATCACAGGAGATAGAGCGGTTTTGTAGGACAATCCGACCAAAATTCCTTTTTTTCCGGTAAACGTGTAGGGCGTTTCTTAAGATGCCTGTGGAAACTTCTGTTCAATACACAGATGCCAGGCCTGAGTGAAGTCGCGCAAGCGACCTTGGGGGTGGAAGATTTGCCGCCAGATGCGCGCCTGGCCCAGCAGATCGTCGGCGGCAGGCAAGGGCGTTGATTGCGCCTCGATGAGCATCCAGGCAATGGCGGTGGAGTAGCGCAGGTTGACTGCAAGTTCCAGGTGCGGCCCACCCAGAAACGCGTGCTGGCTCGCCAGGCCGCGTACCAGGCTGGCTAGCTCCGGATCACGGGCGAGGAAATCATCCCAGACGGCCTGATGGCGATGCTCGCCGATGCGGTAGAGGCCGTGGCCACGGCGGTCGTGCAGGGCGGAGCCGAGCGCGGATTGGCTGGCTGCGATGCCGAGCAAAAGGGCTTCGGCACTGGCACAGTGACGATCAAGGTAGACCAAGGTTGGTCGAATCACATACTGACACAATTCATTCGCCGCAATACCCATGATGCCCTCGAGCAGTAAGGGACCGACGGGCGCTGGAGCTTGGCAGCTGGTGAGTGTTCAGGCCCGCCGGAAGCGGTAAGCACCGCTCGAGTTGAAGTGTAGTGTGATAATCATGGTGTAAAGGGCTGTTTTTAAATCGATTGCTGCCTGACGTTCTGCGCTATATGCCATGCGGCACTTAAGCAAAGAACGAACAGGTAGCGTGCGACTCGGAACATTCAGCGCTTGAATGCCCCGGTATTCGCCGCTCACGCAGTGAGCGACTGGCGGGTCCGGGCGATGACGGCTTGCAGCGGTTCCGAGCGGCTGTACTGCTCTGGGTACAGGCGTTCGGTGTGACAGGCGATGCCGTGCTCGTCCACCAGGGTGAAGCTGAAATTGCCCTTGCGTGGGGCAGTGATCAGGCACTTCAACGGGGAGAAGGCCTGGGAAAGGGTGCCAATGGCAGCCTGAATTTGATGATGAGTATGCATATTGTTGGATGTTCCTGCTTTAAACACGGGAGTTATGATCCGTGCATGATAGAAACGTTCCAGTGACGCCTTTATTAAGGGACGAACGAACCTGACTGGAACAGGGCAGCCAGAGGAGGCGCAATCAAAAGTGGGCGCTTGGGCTGACTGGTAGGTACTTCAGAGGGCAGGCAGCATGCCGGGGCCAAGGTTCTAGGCCATCGGTATGGAATCCTGATCAATCTGTCACGTGATTCGTGCTTGAACAGCGCGGGGCTGGCGAGTGAATCATCGAAAGGGCCGGTCCTGGTTTCAGCAGTGATGCTCTTGGGGGGAGCTCTACTGCAAGGACGCTTCTGGCCAGAATTGACTTTCAGCTTGGTACTAACGAGGGGCACCTTACCGGAACTCGGCGGGCTTTGCAAGCCTTGCGTCACTCCCTCAGGTAGCCGAGCAGTATGGCGCTTCTTTCGCGCCGTGGGAAGAGGGGGCAAGTGGCCTGCAACTGGCCGGATGTACCAATTTCGTGCATTCGAATGCGGGTTTTCGGTGCACTTGTTCACATTCGAGGCGGGGGTTGTAACAGCCCGGCAACAGTCCTGCAGAAGCTCGCCAATGCCTTGACTGGCACCTTAAGTCAATGAAAAAAAACACTAATTTTAGCTGGTGAAAAAATCGACAGTTTGACTGTAAGCCCCATTTCATAGGGGTTTGCGGGGTCAATACGGGGGTTGTCCACCGAGTTATCCACAGGAACTGTGGATTGTCCCGAGCGCTTGCTCTAGGACGGGTGTGCCAGCAAATATCAGAACTGTCCGACAATCATCAGGCACCAGCAGACCGGTTGGTCATCCACTTGGAAACGTCAAGAAAAGATCGGTGAAATTTTTTTTCAACCCTCCAAAAATCGACAGGCCATCCGGCACAAAAAAGAGTAGAGTGGCGCGCCTTTCGAGTTGCCATTCCCTGTTTGTGATGAAATTTCGCGGTAAACACCTCGCCAGCCCCGCTGTGGCGCAACCAGCCCCTTCGCCCAAACGCTTTTCCATGAAAGTGGCTTTATGGCTGCTCGATAACCCGCGCCTGGGCGACAAGCCTCAGGTCAAGCATTTGGCCGGGCGGCTGCTCAAGCAGCCAGCGCGCCAAGGGGTGGTGGTGGCCCAGAGCCGGTTAGGGCAGATGCTCTGCCGCGATTGCGGCAATGCCCGCGACCGGCGTATCGGCCAGGACCTGCTGCGCCAGGCTGCGCGGGCCGGTGATCAGCGGGCGCAAGTGGAGTATGCGCGGCTGTGCCAGGCCGATGCGCCACAGCAGGCGCCAGAGCAAGCAGACTGATAAGCTGCAGCTCATTTGCAACGGTTCGTTCGGGGTAAGCATGGCAGTGGATCTGACCAGCATTCTGCTGGGCTTGGTGGCAGGCGCCTTGCCTTGCCTGGGATGGGTCATGCACGTGCAGCGTCGCCACAGCGCCCGGCAGGGCGAGCAGGCCTTGCTCGAAGAGCGCCTCAATGGCGCCCAGCTGGCGCAGGCTGGCCTGCAGGCGCAGCTGGATGCCAGCCGTGACGAGGTCAGCGACCTCAGTGAAGCCAACGCCGTCAAGCAGGCTCAGCTGGCCGCCCAGGGCCGTGAGCTGGAGTTGTTGCAGGTCGACCGCGACAATGCCCGTGACGCAGCTCACGCCTGGCACCTGGAACGGGCCAGCCGCGAAGCCGAATTGCGCCGCCTGGAGGCTCAGGGCGCGCGGCTGGAGGCTGAATTGCGCGAGCAGCAGGACAGCCACCAGCAACGCCTGGAAGACCTGCAGGAAGCCCGCGATACCCTGCGCGCCCAGTTTGCCGACCTGGCCACGAAAATCTTCGACGAGCGTGAGCAACGCTTTGCCCAGACCAGCCAGCAGCACCTGGGCCAGTTGCTCGACCCGCTCAAGGAGCGCATTCACGCCTTTGAAAAGCGCGTCGAGGAAAGCTACCAGCAAGAAGCGCGTGAGCGTTTCTCGCTGGGCAAGGAACTGGAGCGCCTGCAGCAGCTCAACCAGCGCCTGTCCGACGAAGCCACCAACCTCACCCAGGCGCTCAAAGGCCAGAAGACCCAGGGCAACTGGGGCGAACTGATCCTCGAGCGCGTGCTGGAACATGCCGGCCTGGAGAAGGGCCGCGAGTACCAGACCCAGGTCAGCCTGAAAAGCGCCGATGGCGAGCGCTTCCAGCCCGACGTGCTGATCCTGCTGCCGGGCGACAAACAGGTGGTGGTCGACGCCAAGGTCAGTCTGACCGCCTACCAGCAGTATGTCAGCAGCAGCGACGAGAACGCGCTCAAGCAGCACGTGCAGTCGCTGCGCAGCCACGTCAAAGGCTTGTCGAGCAAGGACTACAGCCGCCTCGAAGGGCTGCACAGCCTGGATTTCGTGCTGCTGTTCGTACCCATCGAAGCGGCGTTTTCGGCAGCCTTGCAGGCCGAGCCGAACCTGTTCCAGGAAGCGTTCGACCGGCAGATCGTGATCGTCAGCCCAACCACCTTGCTCGCCACGTTACGGGTGATCGACAGCCTGTGGAAGCAGGAGCGCCAGGGGCAGAACGCCCGCGAGATCGCCGAGCGCGCCGGCTGGCTATACGACAAGTTCGTGCTGTTCATCCAGGACCTGGACGAGCTGGGCAGCCGCCTGCAGCAGGTCGACAAGGCCTACGCTGCGGCGCGCAATAAACTCTGCGAAGGGCGCGGCAACCTGGTCAGCCGCAGCGAACAGCTCAAGCTGCTCGGCGCCCGTGCCAGCAAGAGCCTGCCGGCCGACCTGCTGGAACGGGCACTGACGGATGAAAAACTGCCGGACGAGGCCGTTACTGAACCAGGCTCAGATGGCGATTGAGCAGGGCGCGCAAGGCCGCCGGCTTGACCGGCTTGGCCAGGTAGTCCAGGCCGGCGGCGTGCACCGTGGCCAGGGTTTCCTTGCTGCCGTCGGCACTGATCACCACGCCCGGCACCGGCTCACCCAAACGGGCACGTAGCCAGCCCATCAGCGCGGTGCCGGTATCGCCGTCATCCAGGTGGTAGTCCACCAGCGCCAGGTGCGGGCGCATGCCCTCGCTCAGCAAGGCTTCGCATTCGGCGCGGTTGCGCGCTGTCCATACCGTGCAGCCCCAGCGGCTGAGCAAGCTGTTCATGCCGATCAGGATGCTGTCTTCATTGTCGATGCACAGCACCTGCAGGCCGCCCAGCGGCTGGCTGGCCTGTTCCACCGGTGCTGTCGGCGCGACTGCGGCCTGGCGGGCGATTGGCACGCTGACGCGGAACACTGTGCCTTTGCCAGGCCACGAGCGCACTTGTAGTGGGTGGCCAAGCACCCGGCACAGGCCGTCGGCAATTGCCAGGCCCAGCCCCAGGCCTTTCTCGGCGCGGGTCTGGTGGCTGTCCAGGCGTTTGAATTCCTGGAAAATCACCTGCAGCTTGTCGTCGGCAATGCCCGGGCCGCGGTCCCATACTTCCAGCCACAGCTGCTCACCCTGGCGGCGTGCACCCAGCAATATCGGGCTCTTGCCATAGCGCAGGGCATTGGTAAGGAAGTTCTGCAGCACCCGGCGCAGCAGTTTCATGTCGCTGTCTACCCGCAAGCGGCTGCCGCGCAGGCGGAACTCCAACCCTTTCTCGGCGGCCAGCACCTTGAATTCGGCGCCCAGCGTGTCCAACAGGTCGTTGAGGGCGAATGGCTTGGCGTCCGGGGTGATCTTGCCGTTTTCCAGGCGCGAGATATCCAGCAAGTCGCTGATCAGTTCCTCGGCCGAGCGCAGCGAACTGTCCATGTGCTGGACCAGTTGCTGGGCTTCATCGTTCAAGCCTTCGGCGTGCTGCGACAGGGCGGCGGAGAACAGCCGTGCGGCATTGAGGGGTTGCATCAGGTCGTGGCTGACCGCTGCCAGGAAGCGGGTCTTCGACTTGCTGACCGCTTCTGCCTGGCTCTTCGCTTCCGACAGGGCCTGGTTGAGCTGCGACAGTTCATGGGTGCGCTCGGCCACGCGCTGCTCCAGCCCC
Source organism: Pseudomonas sp. P39-UII1 (assembly GCF_039672635.1). NCBI lineage: Bacteria > Pseudomonadati > Pseudomonadota > Gammaproteobacteria > Pseudomonadales > Pseudomonadaceae > Pseudomonas > Pseudomonas sp. P39-UII1. Next base: position 29,982 of record NZ_JBDFPP010000027.1, on the reverse strand, counting down.
TCGTTGGCGTCGCGCAGTGCCTGTTCGGCCTCGCGGAAGGGGGTGATGTCGGTGAAGCTCATGACGAAACCACCGCCGGGCATCGGGTTGCCGATCAGCTCGATCACCCGGCCATTGGGGAACAATCGCTCGGACGAATGCGCACGGCCCTGGCGCATCCAGTGCAGGCGCCGGGCTACATGCACCTGTGCCTCGCCCGGGCCGCACAGGCCGCGTTCGGCGTTGTAGCGGATGATGTCGGCAATCGGCCGGCCGACGCTGATCAGCCCGTCGGGGTAGTTGAACAGTTCCAGGTAACGGCGGTTCCAGGCCACCAGGTGAAGGTTCTGGTCGACAACGCTGATGCCCTGGTTGATGTTCTCGATGGCGCCTTGCAGCAGAGCGCGGTTGAACTGCAGCACCTCGCTGGCTTCGTCGGCGATACGCACCACATCTTCCAGCTGCATGTCGCGGCCTTCGATGGCCGCCTTGACCACGGCGCGGGTCGAGGAGCTGCCGAGCACGCCGGCGAGCAGGCGTTCGGTGTGTTCGATCCAGTCGCCGTCGGCGTTCTGGTTGGGGTTGAAGCCCTTGCCCTGGCGGTAGGCGAAGCGGATAAAGCTTTGCCGTGCGCGTTCCTCGCCGACAAAGCGCGAAGCCAGGGTCAGCAGGTCATCGATCTGCACCGCCAGCAGCGGTTTACCATTGGGCCGTGCGCTGGTCTGCTGGCCGATGAACCGCCCGGCCTGCCAGTGCTCCGACACGCGGGTGCGTGACAGCATCGAGACCCAGGCGAACAGGGTGAAGTTGCCCGCCAGCGACAGCACCACGCCTTGCGTGAGGGGCGTGATCGGCAGGCTCAGTGGGTTGCCATGCAGCCAGGCAAGGCCTGGGAACAGCTCCAGCGACCAGCCGAGGCTGTGGGCGGTGATCGGCAGTACCAGGGTGTAGAACCACAGGAAAATGCCCGCCGCCAGGCCGGCGAACACGCCGCGGCGGTTGGCCTGCTTCCAGTACAGCGCGCCGAGCATGGCCGGGGTCAGTTGGGTCACGGCGGCGAAGGCAATCTGGCCGATGGTCGCCAGGCTTGCAGTGGAGCCCAGCAGGCGATAGCTGACGTAGGCCAGCAGCAGGATCACCACGATGGTCACCCGGCGCACCGACAGCATCCAGTGGCGGAACACCTCGAACGGCCGTTCGGCGTTGTTGCGGCGCAGCAGCCAAGGCAGGAGCATGTCGTTGGACACCATGGTCGACAGCGCCACAGCCTCGACGATGACCATGCCGGTGGCGGCCGAGGCGCCGCCGATGAAGGCCAGCAAGGCCAGGCTCGGGTGCGCTTCGGCCAGCGGCAGGCTGATCACGAACGAGTCGGATATCACCGTACCGGGCAGCAGCATCTGCCCGGCCAGGGCAATCGGCACCACGAACAGCGCGGCCAGGGCCAGGTACATCGGGAACACCCAGCGCGCCAGGCGCATGTCCTGCGGCTCGATGTTCTCCACGACGGTCACGTGGAACTGCCGCGGCAGGCAGATGATCGCCATCATCGCCACGGCCGTCTGCACCACCATCGACGGCCAGTTGATGGTCTCCTGCCAGTAGCTTTCCAGGTGGATCGACTGGCGAGCCTGGGTGAACAGGTCATCAAAGCCGTCATACAGGTTGAACACCACGAACACGCCGACCGCAAGGAAGGCCAGCAGCTTGATCAGCGACTCGAAGGCAATCGCCAGGACCATGCCGCGGTGGTGTTCGGTGACGTCCAGGCTGCGCGTGCCGAAGACGATGGCGAACAGCGCCAGCACCAGCGACACCACCAGCGCCGTGTCCTGCACCCGGGTGCCGGTGGCATCGGCATTGGCGCCAATCAGCAGGTTGACGCCGAGCACGATGCCCTTGAGCTGCAGGGCGATGTAGGGCAACACGCCCACCAGGCAGATCAGCGCCACCACCACTGCCAGCGTCTGTGACTTGCCATAGCGGGCGGCGATGAAGTCGGCGATCGAGGTGATGTTCTGTTGCTTGCTGATCAGCACCATCTTCTGCAGCACCCAGGGTGCGAACAGCAGCAGCAGGATCGGGCCCAGGTAGATCGGCAGGAACGCCCACAGCTGTTCGGCCGCCTGGCCGACCGCGCCAAAGAACGTCCAGCTGGTGCAGTACACCGCCAGTGACAGGCTGTACACCCAGGCGCGCAGGCGCGGCGGCAGCGGCGTGCTGCGGCGGTCGCCGTAGAAGGCGATGGCGAACATGACGGCCATATAGGCCAGGGCGACCACGGCGATCAGCCCGCTGGACAACGACATGAAAACTCCGAAGCAAGAAAGATAACGCGGTCCCGATCAACCAGTTTGGCACGCAGCTGAGCGTTCGTCAGCGCAGACGATGGTTGTAGGCGCACCGGTGTGGTGCTGTGGCTGGCCGGTGAAGAGGCCCGCACAGGCGACCAGCGGAGGATTGACACCCTGCCATCCAGCGGGAATACTCTCGGAAAAATTCATATATATGTTTATATAACAAGACGAGAGCGACCATGCCCCCATTGTCCGGTGATGCTCGACTACCCCGCTACCAGCAACTGCGCGACCACCTGATCGAGCAGATTGCCAATAACCGCTGGCGCCCCGGCGAAGCGATCCCCACCGAAGCGGCACTGGCGACCGAGTTCGACATGTCCGTCGGCACGGTGCGCAAGGCGGTCGACGTGCTGGTGGCCGAAGGGGTGCTGGAACGCCAGCAAGGCCGCGGCACCTTTATCCGCCGCCCGCAGTTCCAATCTTCGCTGTTCCGCTTCTTCCGGTTCGAAAGCGCCAACGGCGAACGGGTGATGCCGCAAAGCCGCATCCTCTCCATCGAGCCCGTACCGGCACCGTCAGCGGTTGCCGAGGCATTGGGGCTGGCGCCCGAGGCCGAGGTGATTCGCATCGTTCGTACCCGTCTGCTCGGGGCCCAGCCAGTGCTGGCTGAAGAAATCTGGCTGCCGCGCGAGACGTTCCAGCCGCTGCTCGAGGTCGAGCTGCAGAGCAAGGGCCCGCTGCTTTACCCGATCTACGAAGAACTGTGCGGCCAGGTGGTCGCCTACGCCGAGGAAACCCTGACCGCCGAGGCGGTCGATGCGGTGCATGGGCGCTTGTTGCAACTGCCGGCCGACAGCCCGGTGGTGGTGATCGAGCGTCTGGCCCGTGACTACGCCGGCAAACCGTTGGAATGGCGCCGCTCGCGTGGCCATGCCCAGCACTTCCGGTACCGCATCGACATTCGCTGACCCCGGCTGTTTCGCCCTGTTACCCGTCTGCGCCGTTCTGCCACGGCGCGGTGGCTTCGCCTGCCCGGTCGCCAGCGTGCCCAGAGCTTCGGTACGCCCGGCCGTCACACACACGACCAAGAAGGATAAAAATCATGTTCAGCTGGTACCGCCAGATCACCTCAAGGGAACGCAAGACGTTCTGGGCCTGCTTCGGCGGCTGGTCGCTGGATGCGCTGGAAGTGCAGATGTTCGGCCTGGCCATCCCGGCGCTGATTGCCGCGTTCTCTCTGACCAAGGGCGACGCCGGCCTGATCAGCGGCCTCACCCTGGTCACCTCGGCCATCGGTGGCTGGCTCGGCGGCACCCTGTCGGACCGTTATGGCCGCGTGCGCACCCTGCAGTGGATGATCCTGTGGTTCTCCTTCTTTACCTTCCTGTCGGCATTCGTCACCGGCTTCTATCCGCTGCTGTTCGTCAAGGCCATGCAAGGCTTTGGCATCGGTGGCGAGTGGGCAGCGGGGGCGGTGTTGATGGCCGAGACCATCAACCCGAAATACCGCGGCAAGGTCATGGGCACGGTGCAGAGCGCCTGGGCCGTGGGCTGGGGGCTGGCGGTGGCACTGTTCACCCTGATCTATTCGCTGGTGCCGGCGGAATACGCCTGGCGGGTGATGTTCTTCGTCGGCCTGCTGCCGTCGCTGCTGATTATCTGGGTGCGCCGCAACGTGGAAGAGCCAGACAGCTTCCAACGCCTGCAGAAGGAAAAGGCCATTCCGGTCAGCTTCTTCAAATCGATGGCCGGCATCTTCCGCCCCGAGCTGCTGCGCGTGACCCTGCTTGGCGGCCTGTTGGGGCTGGGTGCTCACGGCGGCTACCATGCGGTGATGACCTGGTTGCCGACCTTCCTCAAGACTGAACGCAACCTTTCGGTGCTGAACTCCGGCGGCTACCTGGCGGTGATCATCTTCGCCTTCTGGTGCGGTTGCGTGATCAGTGGCCTGCTGATCGACCGCATCGGCCGACGCAAGAACATCCTGCTGTTCGCCCTGTGCTGCGTGCTGACCGTGCAGGCTTATGTGTTCTTCCCGCTGACCAACACCCAGATGCTGTTCCTGGGCTTCCCGCTGGGCTTCTTCGCCGCCGGTATTCCGGCCAGCCTGGGGTCGTTCTTCAACGAACTGTACCCGGCCGATGTGCGCGGCGCCGGTGTTGGCTTCTGCTACAACTTCGGCCGTGTGCTGTCGGCAGTGTTCCCGTTTCTGGTCGGCCACATGAGCGAGTCCATGTCGCTGGGCAGCGCGATCGGCATCGACGCTGGCATCGCTTACGGCGTTGCCATGATCGCCGCACTGTGCCTGCCGGAAACCCGCGGCCGCAACCTTGAGGCCACCCCCGCGCCACACCTGGCCGGCGCTGCCGCCAAGTAACCCTGACCCTTGTCCCGACTGAAAACCATGCCCGACGTTCCAGCTTCATTGATTACCGCCATCGACAGCCATGCCCACGTGTTCAGCCGTGGCCTGAACCTGGCCAGCGAGCGCCGCTACGCGCCGAGTTACGACGCGCCGCTGGGCGATTACCTGGGCCAGTTGCAGGGCCATGGCTTCAGCCATGGCGTGCTGGTGCAGCCCAGTTTCCTGGGCACCGACAACCGTTACCTGCTCAGCGCCCTGCAGACCGTGCCGGGGCAGTTGCGCGGGGTGGTGATGCTGGAGCAGGACGTCGAGCGCGAAACCCTGGAAGAAATGGCCGGCCTTGGGGTCAGGGGCGTGCGCCTGAACCTCATGGGCCAGGCCTTGCCTGATCTGCGTGCCAGGCCATGGCAAACCTTGCTGGAGCGCATCGGCGAGCAGGGCTGGCACCTGGAGCTGCACCGCCAGGTGGCGGATATTCCGGCGCTGGTTCGGGCGCTGGAGCCGTATGGCCTGAACCTCGTCGTCGACCATTTTGGCCGGCCCGACGCACGCCTGGGCTTGGGGCAGCCGGGGTTTGCCGAGCTGCTGACACTGGGTGGCAAGGGCAGGGTCTGGGTCAAGGTGTCCGGCATCTATCGCCTGGAGGGTTCGCCGGAGCAGAACCTGGCGTTTGCGCGCCAGGCGCTGGGGGCCCTTGAGGCGCACTATGGTGCCGAGCGTTTGATGTGGGGCAGTGACTGGCCGCACACCCAGCATGAATCGGCGGTGAGCTTTGCCGCGGTGGTCGAGCAGTTCGAGGCGCTGGGGTGTTCGGCCGAACTGCGTCGGGCGCTGTTGGTGGATACGGCGCGGGGGTTGTTCGGGTTCGAGTGATGCAGCGTCAGTGCTGGCCCTATCGCGGGCAAGCCCGCTCCTACAGGTATCGCGCAGCCTGTAGGAGCGGGCTTGCCCGCGATAGGGCCGTTACTGCCCGCCCACTATCAGAACCGGAACCGGCTGATCATCTGCTGCAACTGCCCACCGAGGCGCGCCAGCTCGACACTGGACGCAGAAGTCTGCTGGCTGGCCTCAGCCGTCTGCTCTGAAATATCCCTCACCGTCACCACGCTGCGGCTGATCTCTTCGGCCACCGCACTTTGCTGCTCCGAGGCTGCAGCAATCTGCTGGTTCATCAGCTGGATCCCCGATACCCGCTGGGTAATCCCCTCCAGCGCCACACCCGCTTCACGCACCAGTGCCACGCTGCTCTCGGTCAGGCTCTGGCTCTGTTCCATCAGCTCGCTCACCGAGCGGGTGCCTTGCTCCAGGCTGCCGATCGCCGACTCGATCTCCAGGGTCGACGCCTGGGTGCGCTGGGCCAGGCTGCGCACTTCATCCGCCACCACGGCAAAGCCCCGGCCTGCCTCACCAGCACGGGCCGCCTCGATCGCGGCATTGAGCGCCAGCAGGTTGGTCTGTTCGGCCACGGCCTTGATCACGTCCATCACCTTGCCGATGCGCTGGCTTTCGCTGCGCAGTGCACCCATGGCTTCGCCGGTGGCGTCCACCTGGCTGGCCAGGCGGCCAATCTGCGCGACGGCGCGGTTGACCACGCTGTCGCCTTCGCGGGCTTCTTCATCCGTGGCACTGGCCGCGAGCGAGGCCTCGCCGGCATTGCGCGCCACCTCGTGCACGGTGGCGGCCATTTCCTGCATGGCGGTGGCCACCTGGTCGGTTTCGACCTTCTGGTTGTTGGCCCCGGCGCTGGTCTGCTCGGTGATCGCCGACAGCTCCTCGGTGGCACTGGCAATCTGCGAAATGCCGTCGCGCACCTGGGCGATCAGCTCGCGCAGGTTGCGGGTCATGCCCTGCAGGGCATTCTGCAACTGGCCGACTTCGTCGCGGCGGCGGCTGGCAGGTTGCTCGCTGAGATCACCGGCAGCCACCTGCTGCATGGCGCGCAAGGCTTGCTGCAGCGGGGTGCTGATCTGCCGGGCGATGACCACGGCGGCGAGGATGCCGATCAACAGCGCCAATACCGTGGTGATGATCTGCAGGTTCCTGGCGAACTGGCTGTCGCTGACCACCGACACCGCCTGGGCATCGAGCAGTTGGCCGATCAGGCCGTTAAGCGTGTCGATGCCTGCAGCCATGGCGGCGCGGTACTCGACCAGTTTGCTGACTTCACCACGAAACGCCTCTACCGCTTCGGCATAAGCGCGCACCTGCTGGTTCATCGTGGTGAATTGCTCGGCGAAGCCGCCATTGAACCGCGCCACCAGGCCGGGCAGGTCGTTCACCGTGGTGGCGATCTGCGCGTTCATCAGCTGTTCGGTGTCAGCGTTGGTGTTACCCGTGTAGCCGCGCACGTGGTAGCGCAGCAGGATCAGGTTTTCGCGGATCTGGTTGATCGCTTCGCTGCGCACAAAGCGCTGCTCGGCGTCGGGCAGGGCGCGGACCTGCTTGCGAATCGCGTCGATGCTGGCGAACGCGTTGCTGGCGAGGGTGCCCATTTCCTTCTGCGCTGCGCGCATCTTCTGGTACGACTGGAAGCTGCGTGCCTGGTCGGCGGCATACCCGTTCAGCGTCTGCTCGGCCTTGTCGACCAGCGCGAGGCTTTGTGGCTTTACCAGCGTCCCGCGCAACTGCGCCAGCGGCGCCTGAAACGCTTGCAGTGCCTGTTGCAACGCCTTGCCTTCGTTTTCCCCGCCGTTGGCCATGGCATGGCGCAGGCGGGCTTCGCGCAGATCACCGAGTGCATCGTTGAGGCGCGAGACGTCGCTGACCACTTCACTGCGCCGCACCAGGCTACCGAGGCCATTCCAACCGATCAGCGACTGGATCAAGGTCAGGCACAGCACCAGGCCGAAACCGAGGAAAAGTTTGTGGGCGATTTTCACGTCGCCGAACCAGGTAAACATATACTGCTGAGCTCCTTTTCTTATGCGTTGGAGGAGACCGTAGGTCCGTTACTTCTGTCAGATATAGTCATCTATATGAATTATCGGCAGATGTAACAAAATCTGTAATCAATTTGGGGGCAATCTGCCATCAGGCCATGCAGGTGTTGGCCCCGGCGGGCACGGCTTGCCAACGCCAGGGTTTCCCGTGCAGATTTGTGGCTTCCTGCGGCCTACGGGCCTCCAATGACTAAAGCCCCTCAGGGAACAAGGACGATGAGTCATTCCTCGCAATTCACCTTGCTCGGCAAACGGCGCTTCCTGCCGTTTTTCATCACCCAGTCACTGGGTGCCTTCAACGACAACCTGTTCAAGCAGTCGCTGATTTTGGCGATCCTGTTCAAGCTCAGCCTTGGCGATGGCGACCGTTCGATCTGGGTCAACCTCTGCGCCTTGCTGTTTATCCTGCCGTTTTTCCTGTTCTCGGCGCTGGGTGGCCAGTTTGGCGAGAAGTTCGCCAAGGACGCGCTGATCCGCGCGATCAAGCTGGCCGAAATCGCCATAATGGCCATCGGCGCGCTGGGCTTTGTCACCAACCACCTGGCGCTGATGCTGGTGGCCCTGTTCGGCATGGGTACCCACTCGGCGTTGTTCGGCCCGGTGAAATACTCGATCCTGCCCCAGGCCCTGCGTGAAGAAGAGCTGGTTGGCGGCAATGGCCTGGTGGAGATGGGTACCTTCCTTGCCATCCTGGCCGGCACCATTGGCGCCGGGGTGATGATGGCCAGCGACAGCTATGCCACGGTGGTGGCGGGCGGGGTGGTCGGCACCGCAGTGCTGGGTTACCTGGCCAGCCGCTGGATCCCCCGCGCCGCAGCGGTATCACCGCAGATGCCGCTGGACTGGAACATCTTCAAGCAGTCCTGGGTGATCCTGCGCATGGGCCTTGGCCAGCCGCCAGCGGTGTCGCGCTCGATAGTCGGCAACTCGTGGTTCTGGTTTGTCGGCGCCATCTACCTGACCCAGATCCCGGCCTACGCCAAGGACTGGCTGCACGGTGACGGCACGGTAGTGACATTGGTGCTGACCCTGTTTTCGGTCGGCATCGCCCTGGGCTCGCTGCTGTGCGAACGCCTCAGTGGGCGCAAGGTCGAGATCGGCCTGGTGCCGTTTGGCTCGTTCGGCCTGACCCTGTTCGGCTTGCTCTGGTGGTGGCATTCCGGCGATGTGCCGGCTGCGGCAGTGCCGCACGACTGGTTGCAGTTGCTAGGCATGGGCCAGGCCTGGTGGATCCTCGTGTCGATCGTCGGGTTGGGGGTGTTCGGCGGCTTTTATATCGTGCCGCTGTATGCGCTGATCCAGGCGCGTACCGCCGAAGACCAGCGGGCGCGCGTGATCGCCGCCAACAACATTCTCAATGCCTTGTTCATGGTGGTGTCGGCGGTCCTTACCATCGTGTTGATGGGCCTCGCCGACTTGAGCATCCCGCAGCTGTTCCTGGTGGTGTCGCTGCTCAATATCCTGGTCAACGCCTATATCTTCAGGATCGTGCCCGAATTCACCATGCGCTTCCTGATCTGGCTGCTCAGCCATTCGATGTACCGCGTGGAGCACCGCGACCTCGAGCGCATCCCGGACGAAGGCGCCGCGCTGCTGGTGTGCAACCATGTGTCGTTCGTCGATGCGCTGCTGCTCGGCGGGGCGATCCGTCGGCCGATCCGTTTCGTCATGTACTACAAGATCTACAACCTGCCGGTGCTCAACTTCGTGTTCCGCACCGCAGGCGCCATTCCGATTGCCGGGCGCAATGAGGACCCTGCCATCTATGAACGCGCGTTCGCCCGCATCGCCCACTACCTGGCGGCGGGGGAGGTGGTGTGCATCTTCCCGGAAGGCAAGCTGACCGGCGATGGCGAGATCGATGTATTCAGGGGCGGTGTCAGCCGCATTCTGGAAGAAACCCCTGTGCCGGTGATCCCGTTGGCGCTGCGGGGGCTGTGGGGGAGTTTCTTCAGCCGTGATCCCGGCAAGGGCTTCTTCAAGCGCTTGTGGTCACGCGTGACCATCGTGGCGGGCGCCGCCATCCCGGTGGAGGCTGCGCAGCCAGAGCTGTTGCGTGAGCAAGTCAGCCGCTTGCGCGGCGACCTGCGCTAAGCGGGGGGTGGTCAGCTGGCGCTGACTTTCAGGCCGATCAGGCCGCAGACGATCAGCGCCACACTGACCAGCCGCACCAGGGCCATGGATTCGCCGAACAGGATGATCCCCGCGATCACTGTGCCCACTGCGCCCACGCCGGTCCAGATGGCATAAGCGGTGCCCAGTGGCAGTTCTTTCATGGCAAGGCCCAGCAGGCCCAGGCTGATGACCATGGCGCCGACGGTGAGCACGGTGGGGAGTGGGCGGGTGAAGCCGTCGGTGTATTTGAGGCCGACAGCCCAGCCAACCTCGAACAGGCCGGCGAAGAACAGGATGATCCAGGACATGAGTATGTCTCCATCGTTTGAATGATGGGGCCGTCCCCGGAATGGTCACGCGGTGCGTCGTGAGGCCGTCCTCACAGTGGGCACCAGAGTGCCCATTTGCAGGTGAGATGGCAAGTCAGTGGCGCACAGGCTCGCCGTTTTCAGCTTCCTGTGAAGGCGCCTCCATGCGCCGGAACCAGGTCGAAAGCAGTGCCCCGGAAATATTGTGCCAAACGCTGAACAGCGCACTTGGCACTGCCGCCAGCGGCGAGAAGTGCGCCGCTGCCAGCGCCGCCCCCAATCCCGAGTTCTGCATCCCCACCTCCAGTGCCAGCGATTTGCGCTGCGCCAGTGGCAGCTTGCAGAACTTGCCGGTGAGGTAGCCCAGCAGGTAACCAAAGCTGTTGTGCAGCACCACCACCGCCATGATCAGCAGCCCCGATTCGGCGATCTTCGCCTGGCTGGCCGCCACCACCGCGCAGACGATCATGACGATGCTCACCACCGACACCAGCGGCAGCACCTGCACTGCCAGCTGCACCCGCGCACCCAGCAGGCGCTGGGCCAGCACGCCGAGCACGATCGGCAGCATCACCAGCTGCAGGATCGACCAGAACATGTCCATGAAGGACACCGGCAGCCAGGCCGAGGCCAGGAACCAGATCAGCGCCGGGGTCAACAGTGGTGCCAGCAGGGTGGTCACCGCAGCGATCGCCACTGCCAGCGCCAGGTCGCCCTTGGACAGCCACACCATCACGTTCGATGCCGTGCCGCTCGGGCAACAGCCGACCAGGATCACGCCCACGGCGATTTCCGCTGGCAGCTGGAACAACTGGCAGAGCAGCCAGGCCATGCCGGGCATGATCACGAAGTGCGCGACCACCCCGAGCGCCACGCGCCAGGGCTGGCGGGCGAGGGCGGCGAAGTCGTCGAGTTTGAGGGTCAGGCCCATGCCGAACATCACCAGGCCCAGCAGCGGCACGATGGCAACCTTGAGCGCGATGAACCATTGCGGTTGCAGGAAGGCCAGGCAGGCGAACACCAGCACCCACAGGGCGAAGGTGTTGCCGACGAAGCGGCTGAAGGCGGCGAGGGCACGCATGGGCAAGTCCTTGTACTTATAGGTGTGATTTTCGATGGACTCTTCGCAGGCTTGCCCGCGAAAGGCCGGTGCTGGCGCAGCATACTTCAAGGCCAGCACCGGTCGATCATCCTGCTCAGACCCCTTGCGGAATCTCTTCCCCACCCAGTGCTTCGAACAGCACCGGCAGGAATTCGGTGAAAGTCATCATCATCAGCAGGAAGCTGGCATCGAACTGCTGCGCGGCTTCATCACCACCATCCTGTTCGGCCTGCTCCTGCAGCAGTTCCTCGAACTTCAGGCGCTTGATGACCATCTTGTCGTCCAGCACGAACGACAGTTTGTCCTGCCAGGCCAGGGCAAGCTGGGTCACCACCTTGCCGGTGCTCAGGTGCAGCTGGATTTCCTCGCCGGTCAGGTCCTGGCGCTTGCAGCGCACGATGCCGCCGTCTTCTGCGGTGTCGCGCAGTTCGCATTCGTCCAGTACATAGAAGCCTTCAGCGGCCTGTTGCGACTTGACCCAGTCGGTCATGGTCGCGACCGGCGCGATTTTCACGGTGGCCGGGCGCACCGGCAGCGAGCCCATCACTTCGCGCAGGGTCGACAGCAGGTCTTCGGCACGCTTGGCGCTGGCCGAGTTGACCAGGATCATGCCCAGGCGCGGGGCGATGGCCGCGAAGATCATCGAGCGGCGGATGAACGCACGCGGCAAGAACGCCTGGATGATCTCGTCCTTGATCTGGTCGCGTTCCTTTTTATAGACCTTGCGCATCTGCTCGGTCTCGATCTCTTCGACTTTCTCTTTAACCGCATCGTTGACGACGCTGCTTGGCAGGATGCGTTCTTCCTTGCGTGCGGCAATCAGCAGGAATTCACCGCTGACATGCACCAGGGGAGCGTCTTCGCCTTTGCCGAACGGCGCGACGAAACCATAGGTGGTCAGCTCCTGGCTGGCGCAGGGGCGGGCCGGCTTGCTGGCCAGGGCGGCTTCCAGTGCTTCAGCCTCGAACGGCACTTCCTGGGTGAGGCGGTAGGACAGCAGGTTCTTGAACCACATGAGGGTGAGTCTCTCCTTAATGCATAAGGGGGGCATTATTCTCCGAGCGGCCGTTCCAGGCCAGCCCTGTCACAGGGCCAGCAGCGGTAAAGCGGCAGGAAACGGCTGATTACGCTAGGTCTTTGAAAGGCCTGGGAATTTTTTTTAGAAAAGTTGAAAAATGTGCTTGCCAGGGTGGCACTCCCTCCGTAGAATGCGCGCCACACCGAGACGAAGGGTGATTAGCTCAGCCGGGAGAGCATCTGCCTTACAAGCAGAGGGTCGGCGGTTCGATCCCGTCATCACCCACCACTCGATGTATAGCGCAGCGGTAGTTCAGTCGGTTAGAATACCGGCCTGTCACGCCGGGGGTCGCGGGTTCGAGTCCCGTCCGCTGCGCCATATTCAACTTCCAGGGCCTACTGAACACCCGGAAGTAACAGAGAAAGCGACCTTAGGGTCGCTTTTTTTGTTTGTGCATTTTGGGTCTTGCCGGGCTGTGAAAAAAAACAGGCCAAGCACTTGCCAAGGTGTCGGTTCCTCCGTAGAATGCGCGCCTCACCGAGACGAAGGGTGATTAGCTCAGCCGGGAGAGCATCTGCCTTACAAGCAGAGGGTCGGCGGTTCGATCCCGTCATCACCCACCACTCGATGAAATAGCGCAGCGGTAGTTCAGTCGGTTAGAATACCGGCCTGTCACGCCGGGGGTCGCGGGTTCGAGTCCCGTCCGCTGCGCCATATTCAACTTCCAGGGCCCACTGAACACCCGGAAGTTACAAAAAAAGCGACCTTAGGGTCGCTTTTTTTGTTTCTACGCCCGCATCAGCGATTGCGCTCTTCCTGCCGCAACGTCAGCACCTCAACCCCATCTTCTGTCACTGCCACGGTATGCTCCCACTGCGCCGACAACGTGTGGTCGCGGGTAATCACTGTCCAGCCGTCCTTCAGCGTCCGCGTGCTTCGCCCACCTTGGTTGATCATCGGCTCGATGGTAAACACCATCCCGGGCTTGAGCTTCATGCCCATGCCGCGCTGGCCGAAATGCAGCACCTCGGGCCCTTCATGCATCTGCTGGCCGATACCATGCCCACAGTACTCGCGTACCACGCTGTAGCCGGCAGCCTCGGCGTGTAGCTGGATGGCATGGCCGATGTCGCCAAGCGTTGCCCCTGGGCGCACCTGTTCGATGCCTTTCCACAGCGCATCGTAGGTGGTCTCGACCAACTTGCGGGCATCGTCGCTCACCTCACCGACGCTGTACATCTTCGACGAGTCGGCGATGTAGCCGCCTTGTTCCAGGGTGATGTCGACGTTGATGATCGAACCTTCCTTCAGCACTTCATCCGCCTTGGGCATGCCGTGGCAGACCACATGGTCCACCGAGGTATTGAGCGCGTAGGGGAAGCCGTACTGGCCCTTGCTCGCCGGGCGTGCCTTGAGGGTGCTGACGATGAACGCCTCGGCGCGGTCGTTGATCTGCATCGTGGTCACGCCGGGGCGGATGAAACTGTCGAGGTCGGCGAACACCTGGGCCAGTAAACGGCCGGCGTTGCGCATCAGGTCGAGTTGAGCGGGGGTCTTGAGGATCACCTGGGACATAGTGGGGGCGAAGTAGCTCTGCGGCGGAAAGCTTTCAGCATAGCGCCATGAGCGTCATGGCTGCCACCTGATGGTGCGTTGGTCACCGTTTTGGGGCTGCTGCGCGGCCTGTTCCCGACACACCCTCGGCCCTGCAGCAACCACACAGCCCCTGTTGGAGCGGCTTGCTCCGCTCAGATTGCCAGCTGGCCCAACAATTGCTGACACACCTCTACCCAAGGCCGTCAACGTCGACCGCCTTCAACTTTTCACGACAAAGGCGCCGTGTTGCCCCCGCTTGCCAAGCAAGCCGGGGCAGCCGGCGCCTTTTGCGTTTGCTTCAGGAGACCCGCCCATGACCCGTACTGAAGTCCGCAGCGTCTGCCCGTATTGCGGCGTCGGCTGTGGCATCGTCATGAGCGTGGCCGACGGCAAGGTCAGCAAGGTCAGCGGCGACAAGCAGCACCCGAGCAACTTCGGCCGGCTGTGCACCAAGGGCCTTACCGCACACATTCCGCTGACCGCCGCCGGGCGTATGGAACGTGCATTTGTGCGCCAGCAACGCGACCACGAACCGGCACGCAGCAGCCTGGACCAGGCTATCGCCCAAGCCGCCGAGCGGCTGCGCGGCATCATCGACCAGCATGGCCCGGATGCCGTGGCACTGTATGTCTCCGGGCAGATGTCGCTGGAAGCCCAATACCTGGCCAACAAGCTGGCCAAAGGCTTTATTCGTACCCGCCATATCGAATCCAACTCGCGCCTGTGCATGGCCAGTGCTGGCAGCGGCTACAAACTGTCCCTCGGCGCCGACGGCCCGCCTGGCAGCTACCAGGACTTCGAGCGCGCGGACGTATTCCTGGTGATCGGTGCGAACATGGCCGACTGCCACCCGATCCTCTTCCTGCGCCTGCTGGACCGCGTCAAAGCCGGGGCAAAGTTGATCGTCGTCGACCCGCGCCGCACCGCCACCGCCGACAAGGCCGACCTGTTCCTGCAGGTGCGCCCCGGTAGCGACCTGGCCCTGCTCAACGGCCTGCTGCACCTGCTGCACCGCAACGGCCAGACCCACCCCGAATTCATCGCCCGCCACACCGAGGGCTGGGATGAGCTGCCCACGTTCCTCGACGACTACACGCCGGACCGCGTGGCGGCCATCACCGGGCTCTCGGAAGCCGACATCCGCCAAGCTGCCGAGCTGATCGGCACTGCCGGGCAGTGGATGAGCTGCTGGACCATGGGCTTGAACCAGAGCGTGCATGGCACCTGGCACAGCAACGCGCTGTGCAACCTGCACCTGGCCACCGGCGCCATCTGCCGGCCCGGCAGCGGGCCGTTTTCGCTCACAGGCCAGCCCAATGCCATGGGCGGGCGCGAAATGGGTTACATGGGGCCGGGCCTGCCCGGCCAGCGCTCGGCGTTGGTCGCAGGCGACCGCAGCTTCGTCGAGGCGCAGTGGGGCATGGCTCCCGGTAGCCTGCGCGCAGAAGGCGGCGAAGGCACAGTGGCGCTGTTCGAGCAGATGAAGGCGGGTGACGTGAAAGCCTGCTGGATCATCTGCAGCAACCCGGTGGCCAGCGTCGCGAATCGCCAGCAGGTGATCGACGGCCTGCGCCACGCTGAGCTGGTGATCACCCAGGACGCCTTCCTCGATACCGAAACCAACCGCTACGCCGACATCCTGCTGCCCGCCGCGCTGTGGGCCGAAGGCGAGGGCGTGATGATCAACAGCGAGCGCAACCTCACCTTGATGCCCCGTGCGGTGCAAGCGCCGGGTGAGAGCCTGCCGGACTGGCAGATCATCGCCAGGGTCGCCTGCGCCATGGGCTATGCCGAGGCGTTCGATTACTCCGACGCCGAAGCGGTGTACAACGAAATCCGCCGCTTCTACAACCCGGCCACCGGCTACGACCTGCGTGGTATCAGCTATCAGGCCCTGCGCGACAAGCCGCGCCAATGGCCCTGCGCCCCCGGCCGGGTGGATGACCGCAGCCCACTGCGTTATGTCGAAAACGGCGACCCCGCCAGCGTGGTGTTTCCAACCGCCAGCGGCAAGGCGCGTTTCTTCGCCCGGCCCTGGCTCCCCGCGCCAGAGCTGCCAGACGCCGACTACCCGCTGGTGCTCAACACCGGCCGGGTACAGCACCAATGGCACACCCTGACCAAGACCGGCAAGGTGCCGGCGCTGAACAAACTGGAGCCCGGCCCCTTTGTCGAAATCCACCCCGAGGATGCCGCCCGGCTGGGTATCCACGACAAGGACCAGGTGGCTATCCGTTCCCGCCGTGGCCAGGCCGTGCTGCCAGCGCGGGTCAGCGACCGGGTCATGCCCGGCAATTGTTTCGCGCCGTTCCACTGGAACGATGTGGTCGGCGAGCAGCTGGCAATCAACGCCGTCACCTGTGATGCGGTGGACCCGCTGTCGCTGCAACCCGCGTTCAAGCACTGCGCCGTAGCCCTGGAGCGGGTTGCTGGCGAACGCATCGAAGCCCTCGACCTGACTGGCGCCACGCCAATACCGGAGCCTGCCCGCATGCCCACCGCGACCCTTTCTCGTCTTCTCGGCCTGGATACCCTGCCAGCCCCCGTGCTGGCCGAAGAGGAGCGTCATTACCTGCAGGGTTTTCTGCTCGGCCTCGACCAGGCCCGTGCCGAGGGCGTGCCCAGCTTGCCGGCCAGTGCACCGCTGGCGGCGGCGCGACGCTTGTTCGTCGACGGTCTGCTGGCCGGGCTGTTCGCGCAACCGGCAGCGCCCGCCGAGGTACCGCGTCACCAAGTGCTGTGGGCCTCGCAGACCGGTAACGGCGAGGCACTGGCCCAACGCTGCGCTGCGCATTTGCGCAATGCCGGCCTGGAGGTACAGCTCAGTTGCATGGAGGCGGTGAGCCCGCGGCAGTTGCGCGGCGCCGCCAGTGTGGTGCTGATCGCCAGCACCTTCGGCGATGGCGATGCACCGGACAGCGCCACGGCGTTCTGGCAGGCGCTGCAAGGCGAAGAGGGCGTTCATTGCGCCGAAGTGCCCTATACCGTGCTGGCCCTGGGCGACTCCAGCTACGGTCAATTCTGCGGGTTTGGCCGCAAGCTCGACCAGCGCCTGGCCGAGCTGGGGGCGCGTTGCTTGCTGCCGCGGGTCGACTGCGAGCCCGACTTCGATGAGGCCTTCGCCACCTGGCTCGACGCGTTGTTGCCAGCGCTGGGCAGTGCCGCTGCGCCGTTGCCGGTGAGCGAAGCCGATGCGAGCTACAGCAAGCAGCAACCGTGGTCCGCCACCTTGCTGGAGAACCGCCTGCTCAATGGCCCGGGCGCCAGCAAGGAAACCCGCCAGTTGGTGTTCGACCTTGCCGGCAGTGGCTTCACCTATGCCGCCGGCGATGCGCTGGGTGTGTGGCCACGCAACTGCCCGGCGCTGGTCGAGGAACTGCTGGCTGTGATGCAGCTCGATGGTCAGGCCCAGGTGCAGCTCAAAGGCCAGCCGGTCATGCCCTTGGCCGAAGCGATGGAATCGCATCTGGAAATCGCCAAGGTCACCCCGCAGCAATTACAGCGGTTCAGCCAACAAGCCGCCGACCTGCAGCGCCTGTTGCGGCCCGAATGCAAAAGCGAATTGCAGGACTGGCTCTGGGGCCGGCAATTGATCGATGTTCTGCAGGCATTCCCCCAGGACCTGCCGCTGGCCACCTGGCTTGACCTGCTCAAGCCGTTGCAGCCGCGGCTCTATTCGATCAGTTCCAGCCCGTTGGCGCACCCTGATCAGGTGCACCTGACCGTTTCGACCGTGCGCTATGGCGAGCGCAAAGGTGTTTGCTCAAGTTTTCTCGCCGACCGCGGGCAGGCCGTCAAAGTGGCGATTTTCCCGCAGGTGTCGAAGCACTTTCGACTCCCCGAGGACGACACCGTGCCGGTGATCATGGTCGGCCCCGGCACAGGGGTAGCGCCGTTTCGCGCCTTCCTCGAAGAGCGCGAAGTGCGCGGTGCCAAAGGCGCCAACTGGTTGTTCTTTGGCGAGCAGTACGCCGCCACCGACTTTTATTACCAGGCGCAATTGCAGGCCTGGCAGGCCAGCGGCCACCTGCGCCTGGACACGGCGTTTTCCCGGGATCAGGCCGAGAAAATCTACGTGCAGCAACGCCTGCGCGAGCAGGGCGCGCAGGTGTGGCAGTGGCTGGAGGCGGGGGCGTACTTCTACGTCTGCGGTGATGCCCAGCACATGGCCAGGGATGTGGATGCGGCGCTGCGTGAAATCATTGCCGAGCATGGCCGGGTGGATGCGGATGCCTACATGGACAGCTTGAGCAAGGCCGGGCGGTACCGTCGTGATGTGTACTGAAGTGCTCCAGGATGGGGAGCGTTGCACCGTGAATGTGCATTGACTGGGTGGGCCCTGTCGCCCACAAGCCCGCTCCAACCGTGCAGGGGCGGGCTGGCCCGCGAGGGGCCAGCCCAGCCAACACAACTGGCACATTCCCTGCTTTATCTACAGCACAACAAGCCCCACTGATCAACGGCGATCAACCCAGGGGCACTCCGTGATGAATACAGGCAAAGGCGCCTGGAGCTTCGGCTCCAGGCGCTTTTTTTTTGATCGAGGATCGGCTTATGAAGGCAACAGCGAGCAGCGGGCAACGGGAGCGACTGGTCATCGTCGGCAACGGCATGGTCGGCCACCATTGCGTCGAGCAATTGGTAGAACGCGGCGCGCTGGCGCGCTTCGAGCTGCATGTGTTCGGCGAGGAGCGCCAACGTGCCTACGACCGCGTGCACCTGTCGGAGTACTTCGGCGGCAGCTGTGCCGAAACCCTGGCCCTGTGTGGGCAAGGTTTCTATGGCGATAACGGCGTGCACCTGCACCTGGGTGAAGCCGTGCTGGAGATTGACCGCGAGCGCCGCGAAGTGGTCACCGCAGAGGGGCGCTACGGCTACGACCAGTTGGTCCTGGCCACCGGTTCGTATCCCTTCGTGCCGCCGATCGAAGGCTCCAGCGGCAATGCCCGGCTGGTCTACCGCACCCTCGACGATCTCGATGCAATTCGCAGCGCTGCCGCCGATGCGACCCGGGGTGTAGTGGTCGGCGGCGGCCTGCTGGGCCTCGAAGCTGCCAACGCGCTCAAGTCGCTGGGCCTCGAAGCGCACGTGGTGGAATTCGCCCCGCGGCTGATGCCGGTGCAGCTGGACGGCGAGGGTGGCGCAGCGCTCAAGGCCCAGATCGAAGCCCTGGGTGTCGGCGTGCACCTGTCGCGTGCCACCCAGTCGATCAGCGCCGGCGAGGCCTACCGCTATCGCATGAACTTCGATGGCGGCGAGCACCTGGAAACCGACCTGATCGTTTTTTCCGCCGGCATCCGCCCACAGGATGCCCTCGGCCGTGCCTGCGGGCTGGAAATTGCCGCGCGCGGGGGTGTGGTGATCGACAACCACTGCCGCACCAGCGACCCGCGCATCTTCGCCATCGGTGAGTGTGCGTCGTGGAACGGCAGTGTGTTCGGCCTCGTCGCGCCGGGCTACAGCATGGCGCGCAACCTGGCAGCGCTGCTGCTGGGCGAGGCGGCTGGCGAATTCACCGGCGCCGACATGTCGACCAAGCTCAAGCTGCTGGGCGTCGATGTCGGCTCCATCGGCGATGCCCACGGCACCACACCGGGCGCACGCAGCTACCGCTTCATCGACGAGGCCAACGCGTCCTATCGCCGATTGGTGGTGGATGCCAGCGGCAAGCACGTGCTCGGCGCAGTGCTGGTGGGCGACAACAGTTACTACGACACCCTGCTGCAATACGCCCAGAACGGCATCGCCCTGCCGGCCGACCCTGCGGCGCTGATCTTGCCGCAAAGCGGCGGTGCGCCAGCCCTGGGCGCTGATGCGCTGCCCGACAGCGCGACCATCTGCTCGTGCCACAACGTCAGCAAGGGCGCGGTATGCGCGGCAATCGACAGCGGTTGCGGCGACCTTGCGGCAGTCAAGGGCTGCACCAAGGCGGCCACTGGCTGCGGCGGCTGCGCGGCGTTGCTCAAGCAGGTCTTCGAGCATGAACTGACTGCCCGTGGTGTGACCGTGGACAAAAGCCTGTGCGAGCACTTCGCCTACACCCGCCAGGAGCTCTACGGGCTGGTGCGCGTCGGCGGCATCCGCAGCTTCAGTGACCTGCTCGCACGCCATGGCAAGGGCCACGTCGGTTGCGACATCTGCAAGCCGGCGGTGGGCAACATTCTCGCTTCGTGCTGGAACCAGCCGATCATGGACCCGGCGCTGGTGCCGCTGCAGGACACCAACGACACCTTCATGGCCAACATGCAGAAAAACGGCACCTACTCGGTCGTGCCGCGCATACCAGGTGGCGAAATCACCCCCGACAAGCTCATCGTGATCGGCCAGGTGGCTAAAAAATACGACCTCTACACCAAGATCACCGGCGGCCAGCGCATCGACCTGTTCGGCGCCCAGCTTCACGAACTGCCGTTGATCTGGGGCGAATTGATCGAAGCTGGCTTCGAGACTGGCCACGCCTACGGCAAGTCGACCCGCACGGTGAAATCCTGTGTGGGCAGCACCTGGTGCCGCTACGGCGTGCAGGACAGCGTGGCCATGGCGCTGCGCCTGGAGGACCGCTACAAGGGCCTGCGTAGCCCGCACAAGCTCAAGTTCGCGGTCTCTGGCTGCACCCGCGAGTGCGCCGAGGCGCAGAGCAAGGACATCGGCGTGATCGCCACCGAGAAGGGCTGGAACCTGTACGTGTGCGGCAACGGCGGCATGCGCCCACGGCATGCCGAGCTGTTCGCCACGGACCTGGATGACGAAACCCTGGTGCGCCTGATCGACCGGGTGCTGATGTTCTACATCCGCACCGCCGACAAGCTGCAGCGTACGTCGGTGTGGCGTGAAGGCCTGGAGGGCGGCCTGGACTACCTCAAACAAGTGGTCCTGGACGACAGCCTGGGCCTGGCTGCCGAGCTGGAAGCGCAGATGCAGCATGTGGTCGACCACTATGAATGCGAGTGGGCCAACGCCCTCAACGACCCGGAAAAGCTCAAGCGCTTCCGCACGTTCGTCAACGACCGGCGCGCCGACCCGGACGTGCACTTTGTTCGCGAGCGCGACCAGCGCCGCCCGGTAGCACCGCTGCACCTGATCCCAACCATTGAGGAGGCTGTCTGATGAACCTGTCCAACGCTGCTGTGGCAAAGCAACGCAACTGGCAAGCGGTGTGCCGGGCCGATGACCTGGTCGCCGACTCCGGCGTGGTGGTGTGGCTCGAGGGTGAACAGGTGGCACTGTTCTACCTGCCCGGTCATGAACAACCCCTGTACGCGGTGGGCAACCGCGACCCACGCTCCGGGGCCAACATCATCGGCCGTGGGTTGGTGGGTAGCCTGCAGGGGGAATTGGTGGTGGCGGCGCCGCTTTACAAGCAGCACTTCAGCCTGCACAGCGGCGAGTGCCTGGAAGATGCCGGCCAGCGGCTGCGGGTGTGGCCGGTGCGCTTGAACGGCGGGGCTGTGGAAGTGGCGGTGGCCTGAACCATCGCTGCTGCCCTCATCGCGGGCTTGCCGGCGATGAGGGCGGTATGGGCCGCTTAGATAACCAACCCTTGCGGTGTACGCCCGGCAAACACATCCACCAGGCTTGCCACCACCATCTCGCCCATGCGCGTCCGGGTCTGCACCGTGGCGCTGGCACGATGCGGCTGCAGCAGCACATCTTCGCGTTCGAACAGCACTTGCGGCACGCGTGGTTCATCGGCAAACACATCCAGCGCCGCACCGGCAATCTCACCCGCCTGCAGCGCCGCGATCAACGCAGGTTCATCCACCAGCTTGCCGCGCGCGATGTTGATCAGATAGCCCTCAGGCCCCAGCGCCTGCAGCACTTCCCGGTTGACCAACGCTTCGCCCTTGTCCGCCGCCGCTGCCAGGATCAGCGCATCGCTGTCGCTGGCCAGTTGCGCCAGGTTCTGCTCGAACCCGTACGGCACATCCTGCGCCTGCAAGTCGGTGTAGCGGATCGGGCAGCCAAACGCCGCCGCCCGCTGGGCCACGGCGCGGCCGACCCGGCCCATGCCGACGATGCCGATGCGCATGCCGGACACCTGCCGCGCCAGTGGCAAAGGCGCCAGGGGGGTGGCGCTGGTCGCCCAATGGCCGGCGCGCACGAAGCGGTCGCCTGTGGCGATGCCGCGGCACACGCCGATCAGCAGGCCGATCGCCAGGTCGGCGACATCCTCGGTCAGCGCGCCGAGGGTGGCGGTTACCTGAATCCCTCGGTCGCGGGCATAGGCCAGGTCTACCGCATCGGTGCCCACGCCGTTTACCGCCACCACTTCAAGCTTGGGCAGGCGCGCCATGAGCGCCTGGCTGATACCGGTATGGCCGCCGGTGATCACGCCACGGATGTTGCCGCCATGCAGGCTGACATAAGCGTCCTTGTCGGCCTGCTCGTAATAGCGGTGCACGGTGAACAGTTGCTCCAGGCGCTCGCGGATGGCCGGGATAAGGATCGGGCTCAGTTGCAGGACTTCAGGTTTCATCAGTCACTCCATTCAATGCAGGGGTCAGCCACGGCCGACAAAGGGCATGTTGCTGGCCATCACGGTCATGTTCAGCACGTTGGCCTCCAGTGGTAGCGCGGCGATGTAGCGCACCGCGTCGGCCACATGGCGCACGTCGAGCATCGGTTCAGCGGCGATCTCGCCGTTGGCCTGGCGCACGCCGCGGGTCATGCGCTCGGACAGCTCGGTCAGGGCGTTGCCGATGTCCACCTGGCTGCACACGATGTTGTAGGGGCGGCCGTCCAGTGCCAGGGCCTTGGTCAGGCCCAGCACCGCGTGCTTGCTGGCGGTGTAGGGCGCGGTGAACGGGCGCGGGGTATGCGCCGAGATGGAACCGTTGTTGATGATCCGCCCGCCCTGTGGCTGCTGGCGGCGCATCAGGCCAAACGCGGCTCGGGCGCAGAGGAACACGCCGTCGACATTGGTGGCGATGACGTTGCGCCAGTTTTCCAGGGGCAGTTCATCGACCGGCACGGCCGGCGCGTTGACCCCGGCGTTGTTGAAGATCACATCCAGGCGCCCATGCACCTCCTCGAGGGTGGCGAACAAATGCGCGACGCTTTGTTCATCACGCACGTCGGTGGGCACCGCCAGGGCTTCGCCGCCAGCTGCCTGCGCTTGCTCGACCAGCGCCTGTAATGGCTCGGCACGGCGGCCAGCCAGCACCAGGCTGTAGCCATCTTCCAGCAGGGCGAGGGCGACCGCGCGGCCGATGCCGCTGCCAGCCCCGGTGACCAGGGCAACTTTCTTGTTTTGGCTCATCTACGTCTCCTGTGTTTCAGGCAGCGTCTGCGGTTTGGCTGGTGGGGCGTGCGCCGACGCGCATGTGCAGCTCACCGATGCCATCTATGCCGGCGTGGATCAGGTCGCCCGGGTTCAGCGGCGCCACGCCGGGCGGGCTGCCGGTCATGATCAGGTCGCCCGGGCGCAGCGGCAGTTGGCGGGACAAGCGGCTGATCACCTCGGCCAGTGCCCAGGTCTGTTGGCTCAGGTGTGCGCGCTGGCGCTCCTGGCCGTTGACGGCCAGCCACAGCGAGGCGTCCAGTGGCCATGGCAGCTGGCTGGCGGGGGTGATCGCGGTCATCGGGGCCGAGGCCTCGAACACCTTGGCGCCCTCCCACGGCAGGCCTTCGTGCTTGGCTTGCCGTTGGCGGTCGCGAAGGGTCATGTCCAGGCCCGCGGCAAAGCCGAACACATGCTCGCGCGCTTGCTCCGGGCTGATGTTGGCGCCGCCCTTGTCGATGGCCACCACCAGTTCGATTTCATGGCAGAACTCCTCGGTCAGCGGCGGAAAGGGCAGTTCGCCCAGTCCCTCGACCACGTTGCTCGCGGGCTTCATGAAGAACACCGGCTCGCGTGGGGCGGGGCCTGCCGTCTCGGGCCAGGGGTAGTTGCGGCCCAGGCAGAACACCCGGCCGACCGGGAAGCGCGCAGCGCTGCCGAGTACAGGCAGGCTGACCACGGCGGGCGGGTTGAACAGGTAGGTCATGGGTGGATCCTCCGTTGGGGAGTGGCCAGCGTAGCCAGTGCCAGGCGGGCAAAGTTGGACGAAAGCGGGGTTGGCTTGGACAAATCCCGGCTCATGCCGCGGTCTTCAGTTCGATGCGGTACAGCTTGCCGAGCAGCAGCGAGTACGACAGGGTGCCCATCAGCGCCACCGCGCCGATAAACCAGAACGCCAGGGCGAACGAGCCGCTCATGTGCACGATGGCGCCAATCACGATCGGCGTGACAATGCCGCCGATATTGGCCGCCAGGCTGGTGATGCCGCCGGTCAGGCCAATCAGCTCCTTGGGCGCGACTTCCGACACCGCAGCCCACGACGACGAAGCGATGCCCTGGGCGAAGAACGCCAGGGTGAGCACGGCAATGCACAGCACGTTGGAGTCGGTGAAGTTCACCAGCACGATCGACATGCCCAGCATCGAACCCACCACCAGCGGCAGCTTGCGCGCGAACGACAGCGAATAGCCGCGGCGAATCAGCAGGTCGGAGACGATCCCCGCCAGGAGGATGCCGACGGTGGCGCCAATGAACGGCATCACCGCGAAGATGCCGACCTTGATCAAGGTCAGTTGGCGCTCTTCGATCAGGTAGGTGGGGAACCAGGTCAGGAAGAAATACAGCGCCGAGGTGCTGGCGAACTTGCCCAGGCAGATCGCCCAGACTTGCCGATAGCGGAAAAGCTCGGCCACTTGCCGCCAGTCGAAACGGGTGCGCTGCTGGCTGCTCTTCACCAGCCCGCCGCCGTTTTCGATGTAGGCCAGTTCTTCCTTGCTGACCTTCTTGCAATTGAGCGGGTCGCGGTACAGGAACAGCCACACCACGCCGAACAGGATGCCGACCAGGCCCGTGCTGTAGAACACATGGCGCCAGTCGTAGGTGGTGGCCAGCCACAGCAGGGCACCGGTGAACAGTGCGGTACCCAGGTACTGGCCGCACACGTAGATGCTGCTGGCCACGCCGCGTTCACGGGCCGGGAACCATACGGTGACCGCGCGGCTGTTGGCGGGGAACGCCGGCGCCTCCATGGCGCCGACCGCCAGGCGCAAGCCGAACAGCGAGGCAAAGCCGGTGGCCAGGCCCTGGGCCACCGTCACCGCCGACCAGCTGATCAGGGACACGCCGTAGGTCAGGCGCGAGCCAAAACGGTCGGCGATGAACCCGGCGGGCACCAGCGCCAAGGCGTAGGTCCAGGCGAAGGCTGAGAAGATCAGGCCCATCTCGACCTTGTCCAGGCCCAGGTCCTTGGCCATGAACGGGGCGGCGATGGAGATGTTGACCCGGTCGACGTAGTTGATGATGGTTGCCACCAGCAGCAGCGAGAGCATGAACCAGCGGCGGCGGGTGGGCAGGCGTTGTGATGCGGCCGCGTCCCGCGCGAACGACGGCGCGGCGGTGCGGGAGGTAGGCGTGCTCGACATGAGTCGACCTCGTTTGTTGTTGTTGGTAGAGGTTGGGCTGCAGTCCCGCCCCTAAGGTGGTCGTACAACGAGTCGAATGCAACGGTGGTTTTAGACCGTTTTTTTCACTCAGGCCGTGGGCTGGCTGCGCTGTCCAAAAAAATCGAGCGAGCGGGTTTTACCTGTGTTTTTTGCTGAGTGCCGCGTTCTACAAGGGCTGCGTGCATTTGCGGTTGCGTTGGTTTTTGCAGAAGGGGTTAAATTAAGGTGTTTCGACGTCGTACAACTTATTGCCCGTACACCGGAGATTGCCCATGCCCCCCAAGCGCGAGGTGCCGACCTACCTCATGCAGCAGCGCAGCGAGCTGATGGATTTCTACATCCGCGACCAGCGTGGCCGCCCCGCAGAGACCGCGCCGCACCGCCACGAGTACTTCCAGATCCAGGTCAACTTTGGCGGTGACACGGTGCAGCACATCGGCAACGTGCAGCGGCCGTTCCGGCGCAACACCCTGGCGTTTATCCTGCCGCATCGGGTGCATGTGATTCCCCACCCCGCCGACAGCGATTTTGTGGTGATCAACTTTTCCCAGACGTTCCTGCTGCCGCATCTGGCCTGCGACCCGATGGACCTGGAAGAGGTGTCGATTCTGCAAGCCCCCGAACTGTCGCCGTTCCGCTTCCAGGAGCACCTGGACTTCTGCCTTGCCGAGGCCGACTTTGCCGAGGTTGGGCGCATCCTGGCGCAGATGCGCGAGCTCGATGCCAACCGCCGCTTCGGCAGCCGCGAAGTCCTCAAGGGCCTGTTGCTGCAACTGATCGGCCAGGTCTGCGGCCTGTACGCCGAGCCCTTGCGTGAGCTGGCCGATAGCAACGCGGCGCAGCTCAGCCGCCGCGCCGCGCTCGGGCGCATGAGCGAGTACTTGCGCCGGCATATCGACGACCCCGACCTCAACCTGCACAAGGTGGCGGCAGCCACTTACCTGTCACCCAGCTACCTCACCCACTGGCTGCGCAAGGAAATCGGCAAGACCTTCAGTGAGCTGGTGCTGGAGCGGCGCATGCACGCGGCGCGCAACTACCTGCTTAACGGCAACCGGCCGGTGGGGGAGGTGGCGCGGTTGTGCGGCTTCGCCGACGAAGCCTATTTCTCGCGGCGCTTCCGTCAGATTCACGGCCTGCCGCCGGGGCAGTTCCGTCGCCAGCAGCGCGACCCGGATACGCCGCAGGTGGCGATGCGTTAAGCTTGCCGGCATGAACCTCGACACCCGTATCAAGTACCGCCACCTGCTGTGTTTCCTGGAGATTGCCCGGCAGGGCAGCCTGGCCAGGGCCGCCGACGTTCTGGCGATCAGCCAGCCGGCGATTTCCAAGACCCTCAAGGAGCTCGAAGACCTGCTCGAGACGCGCCTGTTCGAGCGCAGCCGGCAGGGCGTCGAGCTGACCCCCGCCGGCACGCGCTTCATGCGTTATGCCGGGCCCAGTGTGCAGGCGTTGCGCGATGGCGTAAGCAGCCTGCGCGGTGAAGCGCGGGCGCCTTCGCAGGTGCGCATTGGTGTGCTGTCGACCGTCGAAGGCCTGTTGATGCCTGAAGTGCTGTGCCGCCTGCATCAACGTCACGAGGCGCTGCTGATCAGCGTGGTGACCGGGGTCAGTGCTCAGCTGCTCGGGCAGTTGCGTTTGGGCGAGCTGGAACTGGTGGTCGGGCGCATGACCGACAGCCCACAGATTCAGGGCTTGTCGTTCGAGCACCTGTACAGCGAATCGATGGCCCTGGTGGTCCGCCCCGGGCACCCGTTGCTGGCCAGCACACCGGTAGAGCGCGCACGCGTGGGGCGTTATCCCCTGGTGTTGCCGCCTCCCGGCACCACCATTCGCCAGCACGCCGACAGCCTGTTCGTGCAGTGCGGCATCCAGCTTCCCGCACAACGCCTGGAAACCCTTTCACTGGCCTTGAGCCGCCGTTACCTGCTGGGCAGCGATGCATTGTGGGTAGCGCCGCGCGACGCGGTGCTGCTCGACCTGCGCCGCGGCGAGCTGGCAGAACTGGACCTCGGGGTGAGCGAGCCGGGTGGCTCGGTGGGTATTTGCCGTAATGCCGCAGCGCCGCAGAGCCTGCCGGGGCAGTGGGTGTGCGAGGTGCTGCGGGAAGTGGCAGGGCAGTACAGGGAAGGCTCATACCCTTGATGGCGCTGCTTCATACTCTTCAGACATAAATCGCCATAATTTTCGGGCAAAAGCGCAATCATGGGTCAATACTGGCCAATGGCTGTAGCCCGTGGATGAATAACCTTTTAAGTACTGAACTTCCTTACCAGAACCCGCTCTTATGCCGGTAGCCATTGGTAATGGCCGCCTGATAAGCTCGCGGCTTTACCCTGATTGCCCACATGGCGCATGAACAAGGAAATAGCATGAAACAGCATCGTTTGGCGGCTGCGGTTGCCCTGGTAGGCCTGGTACTGGCTGGCTGTGATCAACAAGCCAGCAGCCCCGAGCTGAAAACTCCGGCACAGAAAGCCTCCTACGGTATCGGCCTGAACATGGGCAAGAGCCTGGCTCAGGAAGGCATGGAAGACCTTGATTCCAAAGCCGTCGCACTCGGCATCGAAGACGCCGTGAGCAAGAAAGAACAGCGCATCAAGGACGAAGAGCTGGTAGAGGCCTTCACCTCCCTGCAAAAGCGTGCCGAAGAGCGCCTGGCCAAGGCCAGCGAAGAAGCCGCCTCTGCCGGCAAGAAATTCCTCGAAGAGAACGCCAAGAAGCCTGGCGTCGTTACCACCGCTTCGGGCCTGCAGTACGAAGTGATCAAGAAGGCTGATGGTCCTCAGCCCAAGCCTACCGACGTGGTCACTGTCCACTACGAAGGCAAGCTGACCGATGGCAAGGTGTTCGACAGCTCGGTAGAGCGTGGCAGCCCGATCGACCTGCCGGTCAGCGGCGTCATCCCGGGTTGGGTCGAAGGCCTGCAACTGATGCACGTCGGCGAGAAGTACAAGCTGTTCATCCCGGCTGAACTGGCTTACGGCGCGCAGAGCCCAAGCCCGCTGATCCCGGCCAACTCGGTGCTGGTCTTCGACCTGGAGCTGATCGCCATCAAGGATCCAGCCCAGCTGCAAGGTGAAGCGCCGGAAGGCGAAGCCCCAGCTGAAGCACCTGCCAAGTAATACTGGCCGGTAACAGCACAACGCCCCGTCTCGACGGGGCGTTGTCATTTCTGCGCCCGGCACCGGGCCGAACCTCGTGGGCCTGAAAGTGTCCGAGAGAATGCAGCGTGGAGAAGCAGGAGGCTTCTGACGCAAATCGTTTGCGCCATTGAAACGACTGTGTAAAAAACGCCCGATCTGACCGGGGCCCTTGCCTTGTGGGCACCTGCCGTCAGAAACTTCGCCCTGTTCACAAGGTTATCCACAATAAATGTGGATAACCTGTCCCCGTTGGAGGCTTCATGAGCGCACCCTGGAATTTCGCCCGCTTCCTGCCCTTGGCCGAGCGCCTGCTCAGCCGCGGCCGGTTGCCGGCCCTGTTGTTTGCAGTGGCCCGCAAAGGCCCGCGCCTCGGCCAGTTGCGCGGTGACATCAAGCTGCTGCAGTCGCTGTGCCTGGCCTGGTGGCGCGGCGAGTACCGTGCAATCAGCCCTAAGGCCCTGGTGACCATCGTCGCTGGCCTGTTGTACTTCGTCAGCCCCATCGATGCCATTCCGGACTGGCTGCTGGGAGTGGGCTTCCTGGATGACATTGCCGTGCTCGGCTGGGTGCTGAAGACCGTGGCCGATGAGCTGGCGCGCTTCAAGGCCTGGCGTGACAGCCAGGCGCCAGAGCGCCTGCGCGTGGTCGAGCGGCTGCCCGACACCCCTGAAGCGCTGCGCCTGGAGCGCAAATCGCACTGAAGGCGAGCAGATCCCCACAGACTCCCGCGCTTGGTAATATAATTGGCATAAGGATTATGCCTACGGATTACATGCCGTAATCCTACGTTAGGGGGTTGTTATGGGTATTCAGGTCATTAGCCGGGACGGTCAGCCCGAGTACGCCGTTGTTCCCTGGGAGCAGTACCAGGCGTTGCTCAAGGCGGCCGGGCAGGTGCCTGCGCAAGCAGTTGCCGAAGTCGATGAACAGCGCGCGACACGCGTTGATCTGCCCGCTTTCAGTGAGGTGGCGCAATTGCGCCAGGCCAAGGGCATCGCGCCTGAAGCACTGGCGCGCAATGTGGGTGTCAGCCCTGCGTACTTGGCCATGATCGAATCGGGCGAACGCGAGCCAGGGGACGTCATCCGCCGTGCCCTTGCCTGGCACTTGGGCGTGGCAGGCTGGAGCGAGCCGTCATGAGCCAGGTCAGGATCAGCCGACAGCATTGGCAGAGCCTGCTGGATGAGCTTGACCTGGCCCGCCGTCAACGCCACTTGCTGACTTATCGTGCGCTGATCGAGCGCCTTCAATTGCCCACGCCGGCCATGCAGACGCTGACGGCCGCGCTGGAGTATTTAGCCGTGCTGGACGCACGCGCCGAACAGCCGCTACGCAGCTCGCTGGTCATCAGCCAGGGCGCCAGCCGCTTGCCGCGTACCGGCTTCTTCGAGTGCGTGGAGCGCCTGGGGCGCTTCTCCGGGCCGGTGGATGGCATGGAAGCGGCTTCGTGGCATGCGTCGGAAGTGGTGCGGGTGTTTGAGTACCCTTATCCTGAGATTGCCTGATCAGGTCAGTGCTGCCAGGTGTAGGTCGATGGCTTTTTGGCGTTCATGAGATCGAGCGCCGCCCGCGCGGCGCATCGCGGCTAAAGCCGCTCCTTGTATCTCGACTTTCGCCTCCCAAGAGGCGAAAGTTCTCGACTGATCATCGAGGGAAGGTCTTGAAGCGGAGC